>JBIIJE010000153.1:0-5356 GCA_044234005.1 Chitinophagaceae bacterium
ATGACTTCTGTTGTGTATGCCAATCTTTGTGCTGCTTAAATTCATTGCTAAATTTTTTAATTGCGGTTTGTATAGCTCTTGCTAAATAGTTTTCAACCACAACATTTGGCTCTTCAAAATTCCCCATAACATTCTTTGCATTAAACGTATAAAGCGGAAAAAGTTCATTGTCATATAAAGTTCGAAACTCACATTGAAATTTAAATGTATCAGTTGCAGAAATCTTGCCAACTTGAGTCGGCAAAATGGCTAATTGACTAATATGTAAAACAATAGGCGTGGACGTTTTGCACCCATTATAATTTCGTTGCAAGTAATCGTAAATGTGCTTCGATTTATCTAATGGCAATTTAATATCCACAATGGTTTTATTGGAATAAACTAAGGCACGGCCTAAAAATTCCGTCTGCAATGGCAAAAATGTAACCTCTTTAAAATAATATGGAAGCCCAATTGCATCTTTTGGTGTGTTCATCAAATTTAAAATACCCCCATTCGTTTGTGAAAAACAATATTGGGATAGAATACTTAAAAGAAATACTGCAACTTGTTTCATAACGACTTGATTTAATCCAAAAGTATAACAACAACGCCATTTATCGAAAACTTTGCGCTTAGCGTCTTGCAATTGCAAGCATTTATGCTAAATTTGAGGATTATTAAAAATTAACTCAATGCGTAAAGCAATATTCATATTTATTCTTTTCTTAATGCTCTTCGGGGCCGGTTATATTTATTGGTTTTACTATAACTCATTCAGCGATGGCTCACGAGAAGGTGTATTATTTAAATTTTCACGTAAAGGAAATATATTTAAAACGTGGGAAGGTGAGATGATGCAGCCTGGCTTGCGCTCCATTCAAGGTGGAAGTATCAATACAAATAATTTCTTTTTTTCCGTTGCAGATTTAAGCTTAGTCGATTCATTAAATAAATCCATTGGTAAAAATGTAAAAGTTCATTACGTTCAATATAGAAAAAATTTACCTTGGCGTGGCGATAATAATAATGGACGAAATCAAGAAAATGGACAATATTTAATTGATAGGATTGAACGAGTGAGCGAGGCAAATATTCAGCAAGCTTTTTAATCCCACTAAATAAAAAAGGCTATCCGCAAGAACAACCTTTTTTTTTAAAATAGTTTCTATTCTTTCACAAATTTGTACTGATACACTTTATCGGGTGAAGAAATTTTAACAATACATAACCCGTTTGATAAGTGATTGATATCAATAATTTGTTGTCCCTTCTATAAATCTTTTTCTAACAAAAGTTGGCCACTTAAATTATAGATACTTGCCTTATATAAAGTTGAAAAATTGGATTGTTTCAAAACAATTTGCAAACTCGACTGAGCAGGATTCAGATAGATGTTACATGCATGATCAGCATCTAAGCATTGAATAGCTTGTGGATTCAAAAATGATAATGTCAGAAAAATTACACTGAATTATGAATCTAATAAATCTGGACGACGCTGTTGGGTGCGCAAGATAGATTGCTCATAACGCCACTCTTCAATGTTTTTAAAATGCCCACTCAATAACACTTCGGGTACTTTAATTCCATTAAACTCAGCAGGTCTAGTATAAACAGGTGGTGCTAATAAATTATCCTGATGAGAATCGGTTAATGCAGATGTTTCATCATTTAATACACCTGGTATCAATCTGCCAATGCTATCAACTAATACCGCAGCCGCTAATTCACCCCCACTAAGTACATAATCACCTATTGAAATTTCTTGTGTCACATAAAGTTCTCTAATTCGTTCGTCGATACCTTTATAATGTCCACAAATCAGAATTATGTTTTGAAGTAAAGAAAGCCTATTTGCGATTTGCTGATTAAAAGTTATACCATCAGGAGTTAAATAAATAACTTCATCATAATCACGCGCTGCCTTTAATGTTTCAATTGCTTTTGCCAAGGGCTCACACATAATCACCATACCAGCGCCACCTCCATATTGCATATCATCTACCTGACCATGTTTATTAATTGCATAATCGCGTAATTGATGAAGATGAATATTGAGTAAACCTCTTTCCTTGGCTCGTTTAAGTATGGAATGATTAAAAGGACTTTCCAACAATTCAGGCATCACAGTAATAATATCTATTCGCATAACTTTAATCGATCTTACAAATCCAACAAACCTGCTGGTAATTTCATTATTATTATTTTATTCTCATCATCCGATTTTACAATCAAATCAGTATGTACAGGAATCAAAATTTCTGTATCATCTTTCTCAATCACAAATGTTGTTGAAGCTCCCATTGAGACAACATCAATAATTTTGCCTACATGATTATCGTCATCAAATAAAGAAAAATTCAAATACCTTTCATATGAGTCGGACAGCATGACCTCAATAGAATAATTAGGTGATGAGTAAATATTTTTTCCCACTATCAATTTGGCCTCATCCCTATTTGTCACTTCTTCTAACTTGCAAATACAAGCTTCATCTGAAATGGGTTTAATGCTTTCAATAAAATACGGAATAAAACTATTTGGATTGAGTTCAATTAAAAAACAATCCCATTTCGTAAAATCGGTATTCCCTTCAAGATGATGATTAAATGTAACCTCACCTTTCAAGCCATGTACACTTGTAATTTTACCGATTGCCTGCTTCATGTTGTGTGCAAATATAAGCTCTTTTAAAACTATGTTAAGATATTAGCCACATTAACAAAATCAGCGCGTCACATCTCAAATTTAACTTACATTTGGCGACTAATTTTAAATCATATTGGCACTACTGGGTCATTTAATTAATAGATCGTTACGAATTCGCGAAAACTTTACTTTAAAAACAGGTTCGCCACGTAGCTATCAATTACATGTGCTAAAAACATTACTTAAAAAATCTCGGAAAACACATTTTGGTAAACATTATAAGTTTGATAATTTGTTGAATGACTCAGATGTTTATAACGCATTCAAAAAAAATATTCCATTCCATAATTATAATCAAATCTATAATCGTTGGTGGAAATTTTGTCATGAAGGTGAATCAAACATTTGTTGGCCAGGCAAAGTAAAATATTTCGCATTAAGCTCTGGCACCTCAGAAAGTTCAAGCAAGCACATTCCTGTTACTGACGATATGATAAAATCGGTGAAACGTGCAGGGATGAAACAATTTTTTTCGATGCAAAATTTCAACCTGCCACCACATGTATTTGAGCGAGGTATTTTAATGCTAGGAGGAACAACTACCCTTTTTGAAAATGGCGATTATTACGAAGGCGACATGAGCGGCATTAGTGCAAAGAATATGCCTAAGTGGCTATCCTATTTGTTTTATAAGCCAGGTCAAAGTATTTCGAAACGAACAAGATGGGAAGATCGCATTAAACTAATAGTACGAAAAGCCCCTACTTGGAATGTTGGTATCGTTTGTGGTGTACCAGCTTGGGTTCAAATTGTATTCGAGCAAATTATTAAATACCATAACGTAAGTAATATTCACGAAATCTGGCCGAACTTGGATTTATACATTCATGGTGGTGTCTCATTCGAACCTTATCGTGAAAATTTTAAAAACCTATTAGGCAAGCCCATTAATTATATAGAAACCTACATGGCTTCCGAAGGTTCATTTGGATTTCAGGCAAGACCCAATACCAATGGCATTCGGTTTATTTTGAATAATGGAATTTTTTATGAATTTATTCCTTTCAATGAAGAAAATTTTACAGAAGATGGCGAAGTGAAAACTAGCGCAACTGCTTACATGATAAATGAAGTGGTAGAAGGAAGAGATTATGCAGTAGTACTTTCAACTTGTGCTGGGGCCTGGCGGTATATAATTGGCGATGTTGTTAAATTCACTTCAGTAAAACACAGTGAGTTTATTATTACGGGAAGAACAAAACAATTCCTCAGCCTTTGTGGCGAGCATTTAAGTGTTGATAACATGAATAAGGCCATTGACGAAGTACAACGTAAAATGAATATCTCTATCAAGGAGTTTACAGTAGCGGGATATTTACATGAAGGCTTATTTGCACATAAATGGTTTATTGGTTGTGATGAAAAACCGAATGAAGATGAAATTTTGAAATGGATTGACGAAACGCTTTGCAAAATGAATGATGATTACGCGGTTGAACGAGAATCGGCTTTACCTCATATCTTTATAGAAGTATTGCCAAGTCAAAAATTTGTTGATTTTTTATATGCGACTGGTAAGTTTGGTGCGATGAATAAATTTCCACGTGTGATGAAAAATGGTCAACTTGATAAATGGAATTCTTTTTTATCAGAAGCATTGGTTGCGAATAGTTGATACTCAATATGCGCGAATCTGAACACGGAATTCCTTGCAGGACCCAGCTTATTTACTGTCGCTTCAACAACATCGAGAAACAAATCTCAAATACGAAAACATCCACTTATATCACCTTTATGTTTTATTTTGAATATCAAAAATTAAAAAAATAAACATTCAAAACTACTTCTCCATACTTTGGAGAAAAGCGATATTACTCATTTCAATTTCAGTCAATGAGCCAATTATACCATTTTGACATTAATTTTATATTATACATTTCGCTTAAGGAAAATGGTAAATGCCTATGGATACATATGTTTAGATTATATAGAGGAACGAAATTTTAATCTATTACATTTGTCTAATCGGTATTACATCTGTGGTTACGGGCTTATACCATTTTTGAGAAGAGAAATAATTTACCAAATCGGGTGATTGAAAAATTCTACCATGTCGAGCTAGAATTTCATTACGCATTAACCTCAATTCATATTTGTTTAAACCTAGTACATCATTAATATTAAGCAAACGAGTGGCTGTAAACGGATATTTGCCAACTACATTACCACTAGTCAATGAATTTCGATTTTTATTAATCAATTGCGATTGCTTTTTGGCTTGCATAATATTGCTAATCATCGCGAACAATGATTTATTGCCTTGTGTACCAAATGCATTACCGGTATTAATGCCAATAATAATATAAGCAATCAAGGTGAGTAATAAACCTCCAATCAAACCACTGAGCGACTGTGAAACCCAATTTATCAATATCGCTCGTAGCGGGTCAGCCACTCATCGCTTGGAAAAAACAAGGTATGGATGGCATCGAAATTTTCAAACGCAGTGCCGATAGCGATTGGGTCATGCTCATTTTTGACCAACGCCCCAATCATTTAGATAATAACCCATTGCCTGCTGAGGACACAAAAGCTACTTGGACATACAAGGCTATTTATCGTTTTCAAGATGAGCGCGTTGGGCAATGGAGCGATGAGGTGATTGTGGTGGTGAGCGGCGCAGTATAATTTTAGTCATTCTATAAAGAGCAAAAAGTGTTTGGGT
>JBIIJE010000047.1:0-18448 GCA_044234005.1 Chitinophagaceae bacterium
ATCGATTGGCTTTACAAAACGCATGTTATAATGTGTTGGTCTTATTCCATGTGATTCGAGCTCATTGCACGCTTCTTTTACAAAGTTACCAGGATGTCCAATTGATAAAATAGCAACATCTTCGCCCGATTGCACTAATTTGCCTTCACCAATCTGCATTTTCTCAAATGGAGTTTGCCAATTCGGCATCACTCCTTCACCTCTTGGGTAACGAATAACAAAAGGCAGTGTATTATCATCAAGTTGAGCAGTAAACATCATATCGCGCAATTCCTTTTCGTTCATAGGCGCTGCAACAATTAAATAAGGTATGCATCTCATGTAAGCAATATCATAGGCCCCATGATGTGTAGGACCATCGTCGCCAACTACACCAGCTCTATCCAAGCACATAATAACAGGCAACTTCTGAATAGCAACATCATGAATTACCATATCATAAGCACGCTGCATAAAAGATGAATAGATATTACAAAACACTTTCATGCCTTGTGTTGCTAAACCTGCACTTAAAGTAACTGCATGTTGTTCGCAAATACCTACATCAAAAGCACGATCTGGCATTTCGGCCATCATGTACTTTAGTGAACATCCAGAAGGCATAGCAGGTGTAATACCCATCACCTTAGGATTATTCTTAGCCAGTTCAATCATGGTTTTACCGAAAACATCCTGATACTTTGGAGGCTGAGGCGTTTCGTAAGTTACTTTATTAATTTTACCAGTTACTTTATCAAATAATCCTGGGGCATGCCATAAGGTTTGATCTTTTTCTGCTAAATCGTAGCCTTTACCTTTTACCGTGGTAATATGTAACAGTTTAGGTCCTTTTATTTTTTGTAAATCACGCAGCGTTTCCACTAATTTTAAAATATTATGCCCATCCACTTGTCCGAAATATCGAAGTCCTAGTCCTTCGAACAAGTTACTTGTTTTGGATACAACACCCTTTACACCTGCCTCAACTTTAGATGCCATTTTCTGGTGAAATTTTCCACCCGGTAGTTTACCGATAACCTTCCATATGTCATCACGTACTTTATTATAAGTGGATGAAGTAGTGATGTCAGTTAAATATTCTTTCAGAGCCCCCACGTTAGGATCGATGCTCATGTTGTTATCATTCAAAATAATTAAGACATCTGCCTTACAAGTACCAGCATGTTGTAATGCTTCGAATGGCAAACCTGCAGTCATAGCCCCATCACCTATAATGGCTACGTGCTGTTGTTGAGATTTACCTTGTAATTGAGCAGCGATAGCCATGCCCAATGCTGCTGAAATAGATGTAGATGAATGCCCTACCCCAAAAGAATCATACTCACTCTCACTGCGTTTGGGGAAACCACTAAGACCTTTATATTTTCTATTCGTGTGAAAATTGTCGCGCCTGCCAGTTAATATTTTATGTCCGTAAGCTTGATGACCGACATCCCAAACTAGCTGATCATCAGGCGTATTGAATACATAGTGTAAGGCAACTGTAAGTTCAACTACGCCTAAACTTGCACCAAAATGCCCCCCATTTACGCTGACAATATCGATGATAAATTGACGAAGTTCATCACAGACTTGTTGCAAATCGTCTTTCTTTAATTTTCGTAAATCTGAAGGATATTTTATTTTACTTAATAAGGGGCCAACTTGAATTTCCATGCTAAATGGGTATTGATTATTCAAATGTACATTTAATTTTGAGTTTTACCCATTGGTTTTCATAAAATTTATATAAACTTGCCCATAAGATATAGATTTTAACAATTAAAATTTGAACCAACTACCTGATGAAAAAACATGCGATATCTGATGCAAAATTCTCTCATTCATTCTTTCAAAGTCAATTCCCTTCCCGGTAGTTTTGAATGATGTTAATTCCAAATTGTACTTTAATTTCGCTGAATGAGTTTACTATCTGATATTGCCAGCAGTGTGGCATCATACCCACAAGCTATTCAATTAGTAAGAAAACATAAGTTGGGCGGATTACTAATACTTTCATTTTTCTTATACCTCTTACTGGCAGGATTGTCGGTATATTTAATATGGCTTAGCTATGATGAGTTACAAAATTGGCTGCTGGCTAGCCATTGGGTTCAAACTAAATTGAGCTGGCTTTACAAGTATGAGTGGATTGTGTCCAGTACAAAAATTGGCTTGTTTCTATCAACCATTTTTGTTTTTATCTCTATTTTCAAGTTCGTATTTTTAGCGATTGCTTCTCCCCTATTTGCTTATATTTCGGAACGAACTGCCGAAGTGATTAACCAAAGAAGTTACCCATTTAATGGCGCCCAATTTGTAAAAGATATTTTCAGAGGTATATTAATATCCATGATAAATTTAGCAAGACAATTGCTTTTCACAGGCTTGATGATCTTACTTTCATTTGTACCCGTTGTTGGTTGGTTTTTTAATTTTCTTATTATCATAATCGATGCATATTATTACGGTTTTTCAATGTTAGACTATAATTGTGAGAGACATAAAATGTCAGTTTCAAGCAGCCGCAAATATATTAGCGAACGAAGAGGATTAGCAATTGGCAATGGCATAGTTGCTGTATTATCATTATTTATTCCAATTATCGGCATTATTCTTGTCGCTCCACTTTCTGTAATTGCGGCTACTCATTCATTCTATAAACAATACCCAAATGTCAAAAGCTGAGCTTCATCTAATCCCAAATATATTAGCTGAACAGGCAGGCTACACGATACCAAGTTATTTAAAAGAAATCGTTACCCATATCAAGATATTTTATGTTGAAGAAATTCGTAGCGCCCGTAGATTTTTAAAAATGATGAATAAAGAAATTGATATTGACAGTATACAATTTCATATGCTGAATGAACATGAAAACGAATCCTTGCAAGAAGCTACAAATTTATTTAAGCAAGGATTGAAGATAGGATTAATCAGCGAGGCAGGTTGTCCAAATGTTGCTGACCCTGGGCAACAATTGGTAAGTATTGCACATGAAAATGATGTAAAAGTAATACCCCATGTAGGTCCTAATTCCATTTTGTTAGCGCTCATGGCATCTGGTTTTAACGGACAACAATTTCATTTTCATGGCTATTTGCCAAATAAACAACCCATGCTATCGCAAAAAATAACTGAATTAGAAAGAGAAAGCAAACTGAAAAATTGCACGCAAATATTTATTGAAACACCCTATCGAAATCATCAAATAATACAAGAAATGATGAAAGTTTGCAACGCGAATACAAAGCTTTGTATTGCTTGTAATATTACTGGTAATGATGAGTCAATTATTTCTCTAAGTATTTCGCAGTGGAAACAAAGAGAACTCAACTTTCACAAAAAGCCAGCAGTATTTTTATTGTATAGTTTTTAAACCCAGATGCAACATTAGAAATACCGAAACGAAAAAGAAGCTATAAATAATCTGTTTGCAACAATTGACAAAATCTTCTGAACCTCAATAAGTTTTGCAACAACAGCGATAAGAAGTTAATGATGCTAGATCTGGCATCCCAGCTAAAAATAAGATTGAGTCTAATAATGCGACTGCATATCACGATTGGCTTTTCTTATATTTAAGTATTTTTTCATTTTGATAGTCAAATTTAATAAAGCCAAAAGTAAATATCAGTTGTACTGCAATTTATCAAGTTTTGGACTCTTGATTCAAAAATATTTTACCTACTTTATCAATCAAACATTTACAAGTATCTTAGCAAACTCAACATAAATTTGATATTGACATGAAAATATTTAATTCTTTTGCTATACTATTTTTTATCTGCTTGGGTGGATGGATTTTTCTAAGCGGCTTGCCCATGAAGCCAATATATGATTTACATGATGAACAAACCGATAATAAAGCCAAAGCGAAGTGGATGCTAAGTATGTTAGCCGATCCAGCGACAGGTGAAATTCCGAAGGGAGTCAGATCCAAAGAACTTGCATTCTTGCACGAATTGCAAAATGACAATGAATATCGATCAAAAGCAACACGCGCTGATACTTGGAATATACGAGGACCATGGAATGTTGGAGGCAGAACGAGAGCATTTGCAATTGATGTAAAGAACGAAAATCATTTAATTGCGGCAGGAGTTAGTGGTGGAATATGGCAAAGTGAAGATGGTGGAAAAACTTGGGAACGAGCTACTGAACCAAATACTTATGCTGGTGTGATAAGCATTACGCAAGACCCAAGGCCTAACAAAACAAATATTTGGTATGCACTTACTGGGGAACTTTCTGGCAATTCGGCATCTGGCGGTGGCGCATTTTACTTAGGCGATGGGGTACTGCGCTCAACCGACAATGGCAACACTTGGACGCCTACTGCTTCAACATCTGGTCTTACACAAAATAGTTTTATTGAAGGTTACCAAGCAGGTTGGCGTATTGCGGCTTCACCAATTGATTCAGTGGCGGCATGTGTCTACATGGCAACTTATGGCAGTATTTACAGAAGCATCGATACGGGCAATACTTGGAAAATAGCATTAGGAGCAGGCAATGATTCTTATTACACTGACATTGCAATTAGTAGCACAGGCATTGTATATGCTACATTAAGCAATGACGGAAATAATACGAAAGGTTTTTTCCGTTCGAGTGATGGAATTAATTTTAAAAATATTACACCCACTTTTTTAAGCAACATGGAGAGAACAGTGTTAGAAATAAATCCAAACAATGAGAATGAAGTTTACTTTTTAAGTCATCTTAGCAAAGATTCAAGTGGTGGTGTGGTTAGTTACAATTATGAAAAAGAGCCTGAATATGTGGCACTCACTAAATACAAATATATTTCGGGCGACGGTACAGGCAATGGCGGAGTCTGGACTAATCTTTCAGTCAATTTACCCGTTACTTCTCCTAATCAATTCGATAAGTTCAATTGCCAAGGCGGTTATGATTTAACAATCAGATGTCAGCCAAATACTAAAACGATATTAATAGGAGGAACCAACTTGTATCGATCCACAGATGGTTTTGCCACTGCACTTAATACACAACAAATAGGAGGTTATGCATTGGCAACACAGTTACTAAATTTTGGAGTTTATCCAAATCATCATCCCGATCAACATGAGAACCATTTTTTAAGAAGTAACCCTAAAAAATTATACTCATTGTCGGATGGCGGTATTCATTACACAGATGATGTAAACGCGAGTAATGTTGAATGGGAAAATAAAAGTTTGGGTTATATAACATCGCAACTTTATAGTGTTGCTATTAATGAACATCAATCACAGGACCAAACTATTTTAGGTGGGTTTCAAGACAACGGTAATTTCATCACAAAATCGAATAAAAAAGAATCGAATTGGGGACAGACCGTAAATGGTGATGGAGCCTATAATTATATAGCACCCAATCATGAATTTTATGTAATAAGCACACAGCAAGGTAATGTAAGAAAGGTGAAACTAGATGACAAGGGCAATATGATGATACGACGTAAAATAAGCCCTGAAGGTTTTGAAAAAGGGGAATATAATTTTATTAATAATTTATGTGTTGACAAAAGCAATTCCGATATTTTGTATATGCCAATCGGCAAACGTATGGCACGTTTAAATGGATTAAAAAGCATAGCACTCGAAAATAATGACAACAAGCTAACAACAGGATGGACTATTTCCACTGATACCATTACAAGCGCCAACAATGGTACGAACGGAACAATTTTGGCTGAAATAAGCGTATTAGCGCTTTCCCAAACTGGAGATAACAGATTATATTTCGGAACTAATAATCGAGAAATTTACCGCATAGATAATGCTCATCAAGGTGCACTAAAATTTAAAAAATTAGGTTTATTAAAATTACCATCCGGAGGATATGTGAGCGGAATCGCAATTGATCCTGATAGTTCCAAGAATGTACTCATTTCATATTCAAATTACAATATTCAAAGTTTATTTTATTCAAGCGACACCGGAAATACATGGAGCTATGTAGGTGGCAATTTAGAAGCAAATCAAATAGTAACAAACACAAATCCGAGTGTACGTTGCGTAAATATTTTAAAAGATGAAAATGGCAAACGAATTTATTTTGCCGGAACTAGTATAGGTTTATTTTCAACTGACACCTTAGTGCTAGCACAATCATTGCCTTCGAATAAAACAGTTTGGAAACAAGAAAGTCCAAATCAAATTGGCGCAAGTGTAGTCACAGATATTCGAATTCGGCAACAAGATGGTTACTTGGCAATTGGCACACATGGCAATGGAATATTTGACAATTACTACACTGGTAAAACTAAGCCTATTGCAAATATCGAAGCTTCATCGAATTCGGTATATCCGAATCCAGCATCCAATTTTATTTGGTACAGTTTTTCAGCTCAAAAAGATGCAGAAACGAAAATACGAATTCATAATATGCAAGGTCAAATTGTAAAACAAGTGCAACATAATAGTTTTAGAGAAGGTAATTTTTCATTACAAATCGACGTGTCAAATTTACCAACGGGGCATTATTTAATTTCCCAAAAAAGGAAGGATGATAAACGTTCTAGCGATACTAAGCACTTTATTATTTTACGTTAGAACCATTTTATAAATTTTTTGATGAAGGCTCAATCCAATAATTACAGCATGCTAGCGAAATTTATATATCCAATCATTGTATTGGGACTATTTATGCTACAATCTTGCCGCGAAGATTCATACACACCTAAACCGCGAGGCTTTTTTACAACCTACTTTCCTGAAAAAAAATATCAACTATTCGACAAACCCGATTACCCGTATCAATTCGAATTTCCTACATACGGCAAGATTGAAAAGGACAGTATGTTTTTTGAATCTAAAGCTGAAAATCCTTGGTGGATAAATATTAATTTCCCCGAATTGGAAGGGAAAATATACGTTAGCTACAAACAAATTTCAGCACAACAAACGCTGTCAGAACTTATTGAGGATACTTACAAAATGTCACATTACCATAGCAAGCGCGCCGATTATATCAACGACTCAGTTTTTCATACAGCTAATAATGTACACGGCTTGTTTTATGACGTGGGCGGCAATTCTGCATCGGCTTATCAATTTATGGCTACCGACTCAACAAAACATTTTTTAAGAGGTGCACTATACTTTGATGTAACACCTAATGTAGATTCATTAAAACCAATACAGCAATTTTTAAAAGAGGATATTAAGTATTTTATAAAAACATTAAAGTGGAAGAAATGATAATTATAGACGACATATTGGTGAGTGATGAAATTTTAAGTGCAGAATTTATTTGTCATCTAGAAAAATGTAAAGGAGGCTGTTGTGTAGATGGCGATGCGGGTGCGCCATTAAATAAAGATGAATTGAAGAAAGTAAAAAAGTCATATGCTCTTGTAAAGCACGAAATGTCAACTGAGGCTATTGCTGAGGTAGAAAAGAACGGCACGCACACTACAGAAGATGGTTTTGGCTATGTAACGCCTGTTGTAAACGGAGGTATTTGTGTGTATGGCTATTATGACAATTTGGGTGTTGTCAAGTGTTTGCTCGAGAAGGCCTATTATGAAGGAAAAACTGATTTCAAGAAACCTATCTCATGCCATCTTTATCCAATTCGTGAAACTAAGAATGATAATTTTGTGGCATTAAATTATGAACCTCGTGCAACCTTGTGCGCACCTGCATGCAAATTAGGTAAAAAGGAAGGCGTAAAGGTGTATGAATTTTTAAAAGAACCTTTAATAAGAAAGTACGGACAAGGATTTTATGATGCGATTGACACTATTGCAAAAAAAAAACATATAGAAGATTAGTGTTTTCTATTTTGTTCACGAAGTATCTTAGGAGATAAAACTTGTTTATGCTAGCTACCTGAGAAGTCTCTTATCTAGATTTAAACGCTCTCTTATACCCATATGCTTTTCAATTTAGACCAGTATTTAATGGCCGTATAAAACTTGCAATTAAAAATCTATTCCCGAGCTAAATCATCGGGCGTATATGCCAATTGAAAATATGTTAAGAACGTTTTTTAGCTCTCCATTCGTTGTGGAATAGAAAGTATCCCGATATATTGGAATTCAAGGTCAATTGAAGATAGATTAATTGCAGTTGAATTATTAAGAAAACATTATTTAAGCTTTAAATAGGATGTTGAAACAAGATTATAGAGAGCTTGTAGAATTATTAATAAAACAAAAAATTGATTAGTTATTCGTAGGAGGATATTTTACAAATTAAGCAAATATCAATAATGTAAATTCCGGGCATTTTACTCATTTCATCTATTTATTTAATGTGAGAGCTTGCAATTCTACCAAAACGCATTACTTTTATTTAAATTATTACTTATGAAAAAATGTATGTTATTTATATTTCTTATAGCTGCATTAAACAACTTCGTTTTTTCGCAAGAATTAATCATAAGAGAATATAGCCAAAATGACTCATTTTGCACAAAGGTAATTCATGCCTATAAGAGTACTAACGATTTTGAAATTAGTGCCTTAAGTTATTGCGCCGATGCTGGCATGGCAAGTATGATGGATTTCGATGTTTTCCAGACTAGTAATTTCGATTCAGTTAGTGATTTTCAATTTCGTAATAACGAAGAGTTCAATAGCAGGAAACACAGAACTAATTTTAATGCTAAAGGGTTAATAGATTCGTCTCTCGAATATTTGCCAGTGCCATTTGGAGTTAGGATATTTAATTCGAAGAAATATAGTTATTATAAGGATTCAGTAATCATAACTATTACGAAGAGCAATGATATAGAAGTTATAAAATGTTTCTACGGACCGAATCATTTAAGTGATTCACTGTTTTATAAAAAAGAAAACGACTCATTAATATTTCAATATCGTAAGCTTCATATTGAAGAATCTCCGTATCAATATTCGGAGTTAACATTCTTACTTCGTGAAGGTATTTATGATACTATCTCGAGATTTGATTATGTATTGGATAAAAGATTTAAATTGATTGAATGGTATCAATATTCTAGTAATATTCTCACTTTGCACAGCCCCTTAGTTTTAACTGGGAAAATGTTCTTTAATTATAATGATAAGCAGCAGTTAATAAGACGTGAAGTTTTTGCCCCTTTTAATAACGATTTAGATGTTTTCTTTAAACAAGATAGTAGTAATTATTTTTACACAAATGCGAATCTTGATTCAGCAATAATGTATCAAGTCCCTTACATTACTCTTGGGTTAGGTGCATTAGAAAAGGCGGGCGCAGTAAATTTTACTTATTATTCTGATGGCTCTCTGCGTACACGAAATGTTACAATGTCTCCATTGCTGCAATATACTAAGTTGATTGAATTCGAGTACAAAAGGAAAGTATTTGATGACACATTATTGAACAATGATTTGCTAATATATCCTAATCCTACAAGAATGGGTATAATAAATATTGCGAGCCCTAATTCGCTTACGAATGTCGTAATTTTTGATATGCTGGGGAGAGGATACAAGAAAAAGATTGAAAATCAAATACTCGATGTTTCTGATTTGGCGAAAGGCATATATTTTTTTACTGGTTCAATTGATACAAAAAAATATACCCAGAAGTTCATTATTCAATAAATGGTGTTGCAACAAATTCTTGAAATATAACTATCTTAATTATTCCAAGCATTTTATAGTTCATGCTTAAAGTCACTTGTAACATAAAACTTAATAGCCGGGTTATTAGTCCGTTCAGTATTTAAGTACCATTCGCTTTCTGCTAAATATACATAGTTACCTTCTTTGTCTTCCACAATATTGGCTTGCTTGAATCGCATAAAATCTTGAAGTTTTTGCGCTTCTCCTTTTATCCAACAAGCTTTAAAATAAGGTAAAGTCTTAAAGCTGCAAGAAGCACCATACTCTTGTAACAATCGATATTGAATAACCTCAAATTGCAAATCTCCTACACAGCCTATAATTTTTCGATTACCACCATGCTGCGTAAATAACTGCGCCACACCTTCATCTGTTAATTGGCGAATCCCCTTTTCCATCTGCTTCGTTTTCATTGGGTCGTTATTAATAAGTTCTTTAAATAACTCAGGTGAAAAACTTGGAATCCCAATATACATGAGGTTCTCTCCTTCAGTTAATGTATCACCAATTTTAAAGTTACCAGTGTCAAACAAACCTACTACATCGCCGGGATATGCATCGTCGATTACATTTTTTTCACGAGCCAAAAATGTGTATGGATTACTGAACCTAACATTCTTTGCAAGTCGAACATGATTATAAAATGTATTGCGCTCGAACTTACCTGAGCAAATTCTTAAGAAGGCGACACGATCACGATGCCTTGGATCGATATTGGCATGAATTTTAAAAACAAAACCTGTAAATTTATCTTCGTCTGCCTTAACTTCCCTTTTATCAGTCATGCGAGGCTTGGGTGATGGAGCTATTTGAATAAATGTATCAAGCAAATCTTTGACACCGAAATTATTAACCGCACTACCAAAAAATACAGGTGATAAGTCGCCTGCTAAGTAAGCATTGGCATCAAATGTATCATAGACACCTTGAATCAATTCAGCATCTTCACGCAAAGCATTTGCATCTTTGGCACCGATTAGTTCATCCAATAAATTCACCGACAAATCTGGAATTGCAATTAAATCCTCATCGGTTGCTTTTTGATTCGCTTGAAAGGTTAGCAAACTTTTGTTGTGTAAATTATAGACACCTTTAAATTCTCGCCCCATATTAATAGGCCATGAAAGAGGCTGAGTTTTTATACCTAATTTCTTTTCTACTTCTTCTAATAAGTCAAATGGATTTTTACCATCTCTATCCATTTTATTAATAAAAATAATAACGGGTGTTTTGCGCATTCGGCAAACTTCCATTAAACGTTGTGTTTGTTCCTCAACACCTTTTACACAATCGATAACTAATACAACACTATCAACCGCAGTGAGGGTTCGATAGGTATCTTCAGCAAAGTCTTTATGCCCAGGCGTATCGAGTAAGTTAATAAGTTTATCCTTATACTCAAAACTCATTACTGAAGTAGCCACCGAGATACCACGCTGGCGTTCAATTTCCATGAAATCTGATGTGGCATGTTTCTTAATCTTATTCGACTTTACGGCCCCTGCAGTTTGGATAGCACCACCAAAAAGTAAAAATTTTTCGGTTAAGGTCGTCTTGCCAGCATCAGGGTGCGATATAATGGCAAAAGTTTTTCGTTTTTCAATTTCGTGTGCATACTTCATAATCGGGCGCAAAGTTATGCAAAATCAAACAACACTATCGAATGTCCATTTGATCTTTATACCCAATTAAAAATTGGAACCATTCATTTACCTATTTCATAAAAATTCCACTAATACTTACTAAAACTACTTGTCTTTAATAGAATTTCATCCGCTTTAATTCTAACTGCATAGTTACCGCTTGGCAAATCGTTTCATTCAAACTTGAACTCGTTTACATAAGATGACTTAGGAAACTAAAAAAGTTTCATCATGCTTCCTAAATTATCGGCTATCACTACATGACAAACATTGGCATCATTTCTATTTTGCAAAGCAATATGCAATTTACCTTGCGTAGGATTCGGATAAATTTGAATCTTAGTGTCGAAGATACTATCGCAATCATTCAATTTCACTTTAATCAAAGGAAATACTTGTTTACGACCGTCATGATCAAGTGCTACAATTTGGTAAGTTTTTTTTCAACGCATTTTTATCAACGATTTCATAACGCAATTGTTTATGATCTGTACCTTTTGCCAATACTTTAGCCACTTCTCTATCAAAAGGTACACCATCACTACTAGCATAAACGCTGTAATAATCGGCATTAACTTCATCAGCAAACTCCCAATTCAAAACAACGTTATAATTATTTTCAACTGCGGAAACTTTTATAAATGTAACTGGCAATGAGCTTGAACTAATATAAGTTACAGCTTTGCTTAATGCTAAATCTCTAATTTGTTCTCCTATTTTTCTGCACTGAAAATCATCAAAGAAAGGATGGATGCCGCCCCATATTCTTGAAAGACTCGCTTCATCTGATGCATCACGATACATAGCCCATTGCAAGTGTATATCTTGGGAAAGTCCTTTTTCAAAAACTAAAAAGTTGGAATTTTGAGGAATGACATACTCCGCTATTCCTCCTTGAAAAAATGGGCTACCTGTCATTTTCGTCATCACCATAGCGACTGCTCGCGAAAAAGTTGAATGCCCCGAAACATAGCCAGCAATCGGTGGCGTAACGAAAGAAGGGCGTTGATAAGGAATCCAATTCTCTGCCAAAATCCGTCCAAGATGTCCAACATCCGTGCTTGAATGAAGTATATTACCAAAACCTTTCCACGATTTCATTTTTATTTTATTTACATGTTGATTTGAATCACCTGCGAGAGAATCATCTGCAGTTACAAGTTCAATATGGACAGAAAGTAAAGGCAGACCTCCAGGATGGTAAAAGGGCAAGGTCGAATCAGAACTTAGACCATAACTTGCCATCGCTCTTATGGCAGAAATCGGTCGTGGCGAATCGTACCATCCTTTCAAACTCCAACACGCTATGGCCGCGTCATGCCTCACACCACCTAGCGTTAAATAAGATTTTACATCCCATTCAAGCGAATACAATTCAGGTCCTACACCAGCCCATTTGCGTTCAAAATTAGGATGGTCACTCACATCGTATAATAGCGAAAACCAATGACCCGGAGGTGTTTCAGAGGCAGGCCCATCAGCCCAAAACTGAGACAAGACACGCACGTAATCAACTCGTTTCACAATTTGGGGTTAACAAGGCAACCCAGTGACCGGATTCAATCCGTGACCTGTGCCAATGCTGCCGTCATTAATATAATTATAAAAGGATAAAGCTTCTGAATTCGAATTTGGATATTGCAAAATATTTCCAATAGACGCCGTAGAAATGTCCATCATGGTTGTATCATCAGGGTCGTGATGAGCGGACCAAAGTGCCACCATGGCAAGTCCATACTTAAATAATTGGCTTGCAGAGTTATTCAATTCTAGGTGTAATGGACACAATAGTGTTTAATTTTTAGATGTTTTGTTCAAGTGAACAAAATCTATGATTTCCAAGGCTGGTGGTTCACATGTATCCTAATAGATTGGAAGACTACCAACATTTTTAACATGAATATCTATGATGCATCAGTGAGTGCAAATTGAATCACCCTAGCCGGCTCAGGCCAAGCAAAACTTTGAATAGAATGCCCAGGATTATCAACTTGATCTTTTGCACCATCTTAAGATAGTGGCTGCCTATGGCAAGTTTCATTCATGGTGTTGCCACTTTCTTTTACAATAAGTATATTATCTAATGGGGCATAATGCGAGTACTCATAATCATTCATTTCATTAGCATCATCTGAGTTGCCATGAGCGATTACTTGTTTTTCCAAGCACAGCAAGATTACCATTTGAATAATCAGTATTCGAATAATTCTTATCTAAGCCTAAATTATTCATAAACATATCAAATCTAAAAAAAACAAATAAATAACCAGACTAAGAATTATAGTGATGATAGAAAAGACGATAAGCAGCATAGCTCATTGCAACCTCACATACTGAGTGAATATTAGAAGGCATGCTGACTCAGTTGAATGGATAGGTAATACCATTGATGGTTTGTCCAAGGAGTAAATTTCTATCCGCAGTTACATAGGCTGCCCATGTGTCATACATGGCAATGGAAAAATGATATAAGTTGCGAGCTTGAACAGGCGGCCTAGCTTTGTCTTGACGAATGGCAATAATCATTCCATCTTCGAACTACAGAATGAGTTTGGACTTGCGCTTCAGCTAAAATAGATAACAGTACAATAAAAATATAGAGATTCTTTCTGATCATAAAAAATTCATACCATTTAAGAATCTAATTTACAACCAGATTTTTGGTCAACATACGGAAAATATCTTCAAGATTCGAATTCGGGTATTGACTAGTTAGATTATGAAGTTTATCATTTGCCACAATATTTCCCTGATTGATAATAATTACACGATCACACATTGCTTCAACTTCTTGCATGATATGTGTGGATAGTATTACAGTTTTTTTCCGACCAAACTGTTTTATCAATTCTCGAATATCAACAATTTGATTTGGATCTAAACCTGAAGTTGGCTCATCTAAAATTAATACATCAGGATTATGTATGATTGCTTGAGCGATGCCTACTCGTTGTTTATAACCTTTCGAAAGAGAACCAATTTTCTTCTTAACCTCTAATTGCAAACCTGTCATTTCAATTACTTCATCAATACGTTTATCGGTATTTGTGCCTAACTGATGCACACCAGCTAGAAATTGCAAATACTCTCTAACATACATATCGTAATACAATGGATTTGATTCTGGCAAATACCCAACTCGTTTGTGAGTTTCAATTAAATTATCACTTACCTTTTTACCACAAACCCAAGCATCCCCATCGTTTGCAGGCAAGTAGCCTGTTATCATTTTCATCGTGGTAGATTTACCAGCACCATTTGGACCCAAAAAACCAACAATTTCACCTTTTTCGACTTCAAATGAAATTGAATTTACGGCAATTTGCTCTCCAAATACTTTCTTTAAATTTTCTACCTTTACTGACATATATTAATTTGAATCGCTCGCGAATTTCGTACAATTATTACTTGCTGATGTTATTATTTACCAAAGATTCGCTGCAACAAGGTTATTTTAGGCTCTGTTCTCACGAGCCTCATTTCATCTATTACCCATTTCGCATTACCAAATTTCTCGATAATAAAAAGGGTATAACGTATGTCTAAAGTAATATTTCTACATAAGTTAGGGTCAAACAATACATCACTCATCGTGCCTTCCCATATTCTATCGAAATTGGTTCCTATCAATTCGCCTTTGGCATTGATAACGGGGCTGCCTGAATTACCTCCAGTTGTATGATTAGAAGCTAGGAACGCAAGTGGTACAGTACTTTTTCCTTGATGATTAATCGCATATTGTCCATAATCTTTTTTACGATGAAGATCTAATAACTTCTGTGGCATTTGAAACTCTTCTATATTAGGGTTATGCTTGCGAACAGCACCATCTAAGGTTGTGTAAAAATTATACTGCATGCCATCTTGTGGTTCCAAACCTTCCACTTTCCCATAAGCGACACGTAAAGTCGAATTGGCATCTGGATAAAATGGCTTACCCACATAATAAGACTGTAGCGCTTGTATATACTTCCCATACATTTTATTCAATTTGAGTTGTGATGATTTCAAAGTAAATAAATTACTCTTTGATACACTATCAATGTATTTATACATGGTCAACAAGGGGTCAAATTGAATCATCGATTTGAGTTTCGACAAGTTTTTTTCCGCACTAAATGCATTCAACTTATCGTCAGAAGTTATAAGTGAATTTTGATAAACAGCAATCAACTCATCTAAACTTATACTTGGATTATATCCAATATCATTGATGAAGATCGCAAATAATTCTTCAGCAATTTTCTGATCCGTGGCAAGATCAATTGACTTCCTAAATTCCTTTATTTCATTGACATAACTTTTCATACTGTCACTCGACTTAACCGTATCCGCTGCTTTTAACATTTGCATCAGTGTATTACCTTTCCGCACAACATCAGGCGCCAGCAAAGCCTCATTGATATACTCATTCAAATGAATAATCGGTTCTTGTACTTTATATTGCGAGCGTAAGCTATCAATGACACCTGCGTAATCAAGTTTTCTATTTTCATTCTGATTAACCCATCCAACAAATTGTACTTCTTCTTTGCGCTTTTTTTCGATGGCATTATTAAGTTGCAATCCTGCCAATTCGCCTTTCCATTTTTTATAATAATTGGCAATGCCTGCCTGTTTAGATGCATATTTGATAAAATTAGATTCACTTTGTTTCATACTAGCTTCCATGATGGCCAATCGTTTCTCACGGATTTTAATACGAGCTGGATCTAAGGTTTTCATTATTTCAGCCACACCATCACTAGTTAAATATTCACTTGTACGGCCTGGGAAACCATATACCATCGTAAAATCATTTTCTTTCACTCCACTTATATTAATAGAAAATGAACGTCGAGGTGTAAATGGGATATTCTCTTTAGCAAATGCGGCTGGCTTATTTTGCTTATTCGCATAAATTCGAAACATCCCAAAATCGCCCGTATGTCGAGGCCATGCCCAATTATCAGCATCGCCACCAAATTTACCTATGCCATTGGGTGGAAATGCGACCAATCTTACGTCCGTGTACTTCTCACTTAAAAACATATAATAGGTATTATCATAAAAGAATGATTTCACTAAGGCATCGTATCCAGTAGTTTTCTTTGTCTCTTTTTCTAAAGCCTCAATATTCGACATAACCAATTTATTGACAGCCGAATCGGACATCTCCTTCGTGATTCCTTTTTTCACTTGAGTGGTTACATCGTCAATACGAACTATAAATGTTACCGACAAACCTGGACAAGGAATTTCTTGTGACTGTTTTTTTGCAAAAAAACCATTTAACAAATAATTATGATCCACTGAGCTCAAACCTTGCACTGTGCCATATCCACAGTGATGATTCGTGAGCACTAAGCCCTTATCAGATACTACCTCGCCCGTACAACCACCTCCAAATATGACTACCGCATCTTTCAAACTGCCATGATTCACATCATAAATATCCTTGGCATTAATTTTCATACCCATTGCTTTCATTTCTTTCTCGTTCATTGTTTCGAGTAAAAATGGCAGCCACATACCTTCCTTGGCATGCATGGAGAGTGTGCATAAAAAAATAAAAATGAATCCTGTATTAAATTTCATGTTAAGCCTATTTTCGTGGCATTCAAAATTATTGCAACCCTTCCAATTAAAAAATGTTTATAGAACCAAATATTAGAAATACTAAAAAAGGATGGATAGAAGTTGTATGCGGTTCTATGTTTAGCGGCAAAACAGAAGAGCTCATTCGCAGGTTAAAAAGAGCCCAAATCGCCAATTTGCGGGTCGAAATATTTAAACCCACTGTAGATACCCGTTATGACGAAAAAGATGTGGTGTCGCACAACGACAATCGCATTGCAAGTACAGCCGTCGAAAACTCTCAACAAATTTTGCTGTTTGCACAAGAAGCCGACGTGATTGGGATTGATGAAGCTCAATTTTTCGATTCCGAAATGCCTAAGGTAGCCGAAATACTTGCAACTCGAGGCATACGCGTAATTGTGGCTGGTTTGGATATGGACTTTTTAGGTCGCCCTTTTGGACCTATGCCTGCTGTCTTAGCAATGGCAGATTATATCACCAAGTTGCATGCTATTTGTATGGTTTGTGGCGATATTGCACATCATAGTTACAGAAAAACGGTTTCAGATGCAACGGTTGTGTTGGGTGAAAAAGATGTGTATGAAGCAAGATGCAGAACTTGTTTTCATGATAAAGTATAAGCCTAATTGGGCGGATTAACGCGCTTTTGCTACAATTTTTTCACGCTAAGCTTATTGGCCTCAAAGGTGAAAAGGATTTTCGCGACAATCGCGGCCGCAAATCTCCAAATTTTCAAATTTTCAAATCATTCAATTTCCTCATTTCCTTTGCTGTTAGTGTCTTCCCATTATGACTCCATCCTGGTGGATTGAATAAGTACTTTAAACGTTCTCTCATTGAAATGCCTTGTTGAAAAAAATCTTGTTTAAGTTGAATCCATTCATGAAAAATAATTTTAATTGGATGATAAGGTTCTTCAGGATTTTTAGTGAGTCCATACACTACTTTTTCAGTTTCAAGCTCTTCTTGAAATGTGCCGAATAATTTATCCCAAATAATAAGCACCATGCCCATATTTTTATCAAGATAAATAACATTGCTTGCATGATGCACTCGATGATGAGAAGGACTCACAAAAAAGCTTTCGAACCAACTTGGCATGGATTGAATGTATCTTGTATGAACTACGATACCATATATCTGGCAAATAGCATCCATCAGCAGTATATCGAGAGGTTTAAATCCAAGAATAACGAGAGGTATAAAAAACCAGAATGAAATAAAGGGGCGGAATACGGATGAGCGAAAACCTGTAGTCAAATTAAATTCTTCGGATGAATGATGCGTTACATGCACTGCCCAAAGCAATCTGCAATAATGTTCGGCTCGATGCTCGAGATAAAAACAAAAATCCAAACCAAAAAATAAGCATATCCAATAGATGAAATTGGGTAATTGGCTTGCTAAATCAAATCTAGCAAACCAAGCCATGATAAGAAGCACGGCGAATTTGACAAACATGCCAATAGAAGCATTCACGATATTGAGCCACATATTCATGGCAGAATCTTTTAAAGCATAATACTTTCTATGCTGATAAGTAGACAACAGCACCTCCAATGTAATGAGTACAACATATATAGGAGTAGAGATTGCTATAAGCCAATAATCCGTAAAATATGCGGATAGATTAGACCACATTATACGGTCAATAACT
>JBIIJE010000154.1:0-5324 GCA_044234005.1 Chitinophagaceae bacterium
GAAAGCACAAGAGGGCAATGGCACAAAGGCAACGCCCATGCTTACACCAGTGGAGAATCCGCGGGCACAGGATTCTCAAAAACAGTTTGTGGGAACACAAACCATGCGGCAAGAAATAGTTTGTGGGAACAAAAACCACGGGGTACACCAGTGGAGAGATTGTCCAATGGGATAAAACTGCAATTGGATAAAAAAAACCACCTCCGTAGAAGTGGTTCCTTATAAATTCATTTTCAAATTTATTACATCATTTTAGCACGGTTATCAACCATTTTAGATTTTTGCTTTAAAATGTAAGGTATCATTTGTGCGGCACTTTGAGTTACCTGACTAGCCATTTGTTGACGCATCATATTCATCATAGGGTTGTCTTTAGGTATAGTGGCTTCATTAATATTATTTACTTTGATAAAATAAACGGCTTGATTTCCTTGGATACCTTCCGATACTTTATTCATTAAATTCTTGTTGAAAGCACCGCCAATTACTTTTGGTTCAGTTGAAATCTCTGGATTTGTACCTCCTGCATAAGTAATAGAATCAGCCATTTTCACTTGCGAAGCACTTGCAGCAGCAATTTGCTCTAAAGTTTTTCCTTTATACTTATCTGCTATTATTTTCGCTTTCTTCTCGTTGCGTAGCATACTTTCTACTTGTGGTTTTACAGTTTTTACACTCATCAAAGCATCTTTTTCTTGACGAGAACTTAAGGTTGCAATCACACATTTATTTTCCAAATTGAATACTGGCGATACATCACCAATTTTCGCATTAAAAGCCCAACGACTAATTTCTCTTGCTTTTCCTAATCCAGTTATTTCTTGCGCCGTGCCAGTTATGTACTCAGCGATACGCTTATCCATTTTTACTTTTTTTGCTTCTGCATTAAATGCTGCAACGTCTTTGGCATTTGCAATAAATTGATTTGCCTTGGCGTAAACTGCTGAAGTAGTTGTAGTACTTGGTAATAACGATTTTGCCATAATAGCTAATTTAACTGCTGGCTTAAATGATTTCTGATCAGTTACTTTTATTAAATGGTAACCAAATTGTGTTTTTACAACTTTTAAATCGCCTACTTGACCATTAAAACAAGCATCATTAAATTCAGGTACCATTTGCCCTTGTCCAAAATAACCCAAATCACCACCCTTTGATCCTGAACCTGGATCTTCAGAACTAGCCGTTGCAATAGCAGCTAAATTTGCGCCACCTTTTACCGCGGCTTCCAAACTATCAATAATGGTTTTCGCTTGCTCTTCATTTCTTTTTTCATCAATTTTTATTAGAACATGAGAAGCTTTTACACTATCTGGTTTCGATTTTTTATCCAATACTTTTACCATACGGTAAGCATCTTGCATAAATAGTGGTCCAATCACCGTTCCGTTTTCCGCTGCTAAAACTTCAGCAGGATTTGGCATTTTTATTTCTGCCTCGGTTAAATAATTATCACTTAAGGTTTCTTCTGAATTATTAGCCACTAAAGATTCTAATGCTGCATCACTTGCTTTCATGAATGTATCACGCAGTGTGATTAAAGAACCCAAACTTGCTCCTGTATCTTCACGGGTCGGAATAATATCGAATGAAACATACTCAATATTGGCAAATGCTTCTTGTGCGGTAAACATTTTTTGATGCTTATCTATATATGCTTTTACGTCTTCATCACTTATTTTAATAGTGCTATCACTAATGGTAGAATATGGCACATTTACATACGAAATGCTCGCTTTTGATTCATTCCACTTTTGAGTTAAATCAACCATAAACTTCGGAACATAAATTCCTTTTGTGATTAGGTCATTATACTTCTGCATTTTACGAGAGCGTATTAAGCCATCTTCAAAATTTTTCCATTCTTCACGACGTGCGCCGGTTTTGTCTTGTGGTAATTGGTTTAAAAACTCTTTTACTTTCTCTGGATTGAATACACCCGTTTGCGGATCCGTGAAACTTTGCTTTACTGATTGTTCGGCATAAGGTCCCATCAACATATCCACCAACTCTTTATCTGTTAAGTCGATACCTAATTTTTCCATTTCACTTCCCATCAAAATATCATTTACCATGTCATCCCAAGCGGCTGTTTGTGCTTGATTACGATTTTCTTCAGTAATTATACCATCCTTATTTCTGCTTTTTAAGTTCTGTTCATATTGTTCTCTTTTGGCAGTGTAATCTTTAAAGTCAATACGTGTGCCGTTTACTTCCCCTAATTTGGAGTTGTCACCACTGAACATATTGCTTACATTACTTTGCATTGCATCCATTACCAAGAAGCCTACAAGCGCTACCACTATAGCTCCTATCACAAATCCAATATACTTGTTTCTGATCTTTTGAATTACCGACATATTATTCACATTTTTTTGAGAGGTGCAAAAATATAGGTTTTGAGCCTTAAATACAAAGTTTTTATAACCTCTTTTTTGGCTTTTTTAGGTTTTTTGTTAAAATACGTCGCATCTATTTGTAAATTCTTTGTGGGTAAATTACACTTTATGCGATTGCACTAAATGTTGGTTTATACAAATGTTTGTTAACCCCATTTTCTACAAAACTTACCCTAAGTTGATTCACAACTCACATGAAAGTTTTTATCCCTCGCTTGGTTATACACAAAAGGCTTGCTAACTAGCTTATAATGCGATAATCTTTCGATTATGTATGTGGAATAAAAATTAATTAATGTTAATTACCACTGAATAGGTAAAAATATATCACTTTTACACGGTGGATAAGTGTTTTTTATACACCTATTAACAGCCCTAATAGCAATGGGAAATATTTTTTTTAAAAAAGAATTTTATTAATACTATTATGAAGTTACAAGTTGATAATTTAGAAAAAGTAGGTTTTTTGGATTTGGAAATAGATCCAACTTTAGATTTATTTGTTGAAATCGAAAAGCTTAAAAAGGAGAAAAATGCGATTTTACTCGCACATTACTATCAAGAGGCTGATATTCAGGATGTAGCTGATTATATTGGGGATAGTTTAGGTTTGGCGCGCAAAGCACAAGAAACTAATGCAGATATGATTGTATTTGCAGGTGTGCATTTCATGGCAGAAACCGCTAAAATTTTAAATCCGACCAAAAAAGTGCTACTACCTGACTTACATGCAGGTTGTTCACTCAGCGATAGTTGCCCACCATCTTTATTCAAACGTTTCAAGGAACAGCATCCTGATCATCTAGTTATTTCTTACATTAATTGTAGTGCAGGTATAAAGGCATTGAGTGATATAATTTGCACGTCAAGTAATGCTCAAAAAATTGTAGAGAGTTTACCGAAAGAGCAAAAGATAATATTTGCGCCAGACAAAAACTTAGGTGCTTTCATCAACAAGCAAACAGGTCGAAATATGGTACTCTGGAATGGTGCCTGTATGGTACATGAAATTTTTAGTTTGGAAAAAATTACTAAATTGAAAGTTCGGCACCCTGAGGCTAAATTGATAGCACACCCTGAATGTGAAGAACCAGTTTTAGCTATTGCTGATTTTATAGGAAGTACAACGCAACTATTACAATATGCAAAAAATGATGTGAGCAATAGTTTTATTGTAGCTACCGAGTCAGGTATTTTACACCAAATGGTGAAAGATGCACCTCACAAGACGTTTATTCCAGCTCCACCAGATAATTCATGTGCTTGTAATGATTGCCCACATATGAAATTGAATACATTAGAAAAATTGTATTTGTGCATGAAATATGAATTACCAGAATTATTGATGGATGAAGAATTGCGCTTAGCCGCTAAAATGCCAATTGATAGAATGCTATATTTAAGTTCTCAGTTAGGGATAAAATAAAAATTATGTCTTTATTCGGTATTAGATGGAGTAACCCCAATTTAGAAATTGTAATGCTTAATTTGAGTTTTTGATCTTGTCACTATTGACGAGACTGCAAGGCAAACGTGGAAAACAAAATAGGTAACTTTACGTGTAAACCTAATTGGGTCTAATTAATCTCTACTTTTTACTTCTTCTCAGCATATACCTATACATTATATAGAAAAGAAATTACATTTGCGACTAATTTTATTGTTATGAGGTTATTTGTGGTTGGATTGTTATTGTGTTTGCATTTTTCAGTTTGTGCTCAACAAGGTAATTTGTCTGGTGATTTAATGATGACAGCTAACTTTTTCGAACGCGACACTAATATTAAGGCTTCAGGAAACCCTCTTTATGATAATTTATTAAGCGGTGGAGAAGCTTGGTTGGGTTTGCGTTATAGCGGTTATGGATTTACAGCTAGTGTTCGTTTTGATGCTTTCAATAATTCTAATCTTCAAAATCCAGCATTACCTCTTTCTGGTTCTGGATTGGGCATGTTCAGTTTAAACAAAGAAATTAATGATTTAAGTATAACTGCAGGTCATATATATGATCAAATAGGTAGTGGAATTATTTTTCGTGCCTACGAGGACCGTGGTCTTCTTATAGATAATGCCTTGTTCGGCTTGCATTTAAAATATAAATTAAGTGAGCATTTACAAATTAAAGGATTTACAGGTCAAACCAAGAATGTTTTTGAGCGTTATGCTCCTATTTTAAAGGGGTTCAATGCTGAAGGAGATTTTTCGATTGGCAAAAGTGCACATATTACACCAGGTTTTGGTGTTACCAATCGTACAATGGATCAAGCAAGTATGGATGGTGTGGTTTCTGTGATTAACTCATTACCAGCGAATAAAAGATTTGTTCCGAAATATAATTCATACGCAGCAGCAGTATATAATACTTTAAATGCAGGTGATATTACCTGGTACGTCGAAGGGGCTTTAAAATCACAAGAAGCAGTGGCAACAGATATTGGATTGGTAAATGTAGATGGGAGTGTAATTTATTCGACGCTTGGATATTCACGTGCAAAGTTTGGTATTAATTTAGCAGCCAAGCGTACCGAAAATTTTATGATGCGAACCTCTCCGAACGAAACTTTAATTCGTGGATTATACAATTGGCAGCCTATCATTGCTCAAATCAGACCTCAACGTGTTATTGCCCGTTATACACCTCCTTCAATGGATTTATCAGAGGTATCTTATATTGCCAATGTGTTTTATACTCCTAATGAGAATGTGACATTCAATGCCAGCTATACACATATCAATACATTACAAAAAGATACCTTATATCGAGAGGTATTCGCTAGTGCCGAAATAAGAAGCATTCCAAAATGGATAATTAGTGGTGGTATTCAATATTTGATTTACAATCAAGCCGTTTACCAACAAAAGGTAAAGGCGGATTATCCGAATATTTTTGCACTTACTCCTTATTTAGATGTAACCTATAAAATA
>JBIIJE010000081.1:0-12143 GCA_044234005.1 Chitinophagaceae bacterium
CAAATAAAATATGATGCTATTTAAAACAAAATCATTTGATGAGTTGAACACTTACGAACTGTATTCAATACTTCAAATTCGCAATGAAGTGTTCATTCTTGAGCAAAATTGTTTTTATCAAGATCTCGATAACAAAGATTTACAGGCTATTCATCTCATGGGTTTTCAGGATGATACCTTGGTGGCTTACTGTCGTTTATTACCGGAAGGTGTTTCTTACGATAAGTTATGTTCCATTGGTCGCGTGCTCACAAAGTCAACCGTTAGAGGTACTGATAAAGGCAAACAATTAATGCTCAAGGCCATTGAGGTTTGTAGAGATAAATTTTCATCTGATATACGAATCAGTGCACAATCTTATTTGCATAAGTTTTATTCAGATTTGGGCTTTGCGCAAGTTACTGAAGAGTACCTGGAAGATGGTATACCACATTTTGGAATGTTGTATAAGTGGTAAACTATGATTTTTTTCACATGGGTTCATGTGATAGTATAGAGTCACATAACGAGTAAAGATATTGAGAAGGACGAGGCAGTAAATATTCGCTTGACCACTTTATGAAAGAAAGATCAACACCCGTGGCTACGCGGTTTGTCATAAAAAATGTGTAGTTCCTTGCAGAAATAATTTGCATACGTCTAGTGGTAGGAATGAAGCGGTGTGTATTAGCATTATTGAAATGGCTCATCGTGGAGACCGGATGCTACCTTGCTAGACCGCTTTTTATTATAATTCAACTGATTTCTTCTTGAGAATCGCGGCTTTCATAATTTCGAAAACTTCATTCTTCAAAGCGTCTGCTTGAGAGGGTTCCAGATAAGATGTTTCAATAGGGGCAAGAAATTCAAATTCGATGCGATGAGGCCAAGCCCAGTACTTTTTTGTGGGATGAAGTATGTTTTTTGTGCCGGTAATTATACCAGGTATAATTGGTTTCTTTGCCATAATAGCTACTTTGAATGCACCATCAAAAAAACGTGCTAAAGGTTCCTGCGTTTTATTTCGTGTGCCTTCTGGAAATAAACATAAGTGTAAGTTTTTTTCAAGTGTTGCAGTCATCTTAGCATAGCTATCTTTTCTACTTTGCAAATCATTTCTATCTAAAAGTATTGAACCGGATTTATATATATACCCAAAGATAGGAATGCGTGACATTTCGATTTTTGCCAAGGTCCGATTGGGACCTGGTATGCCCGGCGAGGAGACGGGTACATCAGCCAAACTATTATGATTCAGAACCACTACATAGTTTTGTCCCTTCAGGAAAAAATTTCTTCCACGGTGTTTTACTGGACAAAAAATCAGAGGCATATAAATACCCATCCATGCTTGAAATCCTTTTTGAATAAGGTGGTTAGCTGTTTTTTCATTACATGTATTTCTTACGATAAAAAAGAAAAGTGCGACAGGCAGCATGGTAAGCATAAAGAGTATCATGCCATAAAAAAAATAAATCCGAGCGAGTATATCTTTCATGAAAATTAATTGAATCTAAATATGTATTAAATTATTTGATGATGCGCCAGCAATAGTGAATTTTTTTATTTCTGAAATCTTGAGGAATAGATTGCAGGCTAATATCTTCAATTTGAGAAGCTTCAATTTGAGATGGCTCGAGTTGAAAATCGCGAAAATTATTTGAGAAATATAGAATTCCACCCGGCTTTACATGCTGCAAAGTATGATTAATTAATTCGATATGATCTGGTTGCACTTCGAATTTAGTTTTCATCATTTTGCTTCGCGATATAGTAGGTGGGTCGAGTACCACAATATCATATAATTTACTCGGTGTTTGCTTTATCCACTCTTTTACATCTGCCTTTACGAAAGTATGTTTTGCTAGACTTAATTGATTGGCCTTGAAATTTTCTTTAGCCCAGTTTAGATAGGTACTCGACAAATCTACAGTTGTGGTTGTAAAGGCACCACCCATGGCTGCATATACTGAGAATGAACCTGTGTAAGCAAACAAGTTGAGAACATGCTTGCCTTTGCAGGTATCCATGACTAGTTTGCGGGTAATACGATGGTCGAGAAACAAACCTGTATCAAGGTAATCGTTTAGATTCACTAAAAAATTAATTCCATTTTCTTGAACTGTTACAAATTTTTTTACTTCGTTAACTTTTTCATACTGATGTATTCCTTTTTGACGTTCGCGTTGTTTGAGAAAGATATTAATTGCGTCTACTTGAAAAATTTCAACAATTACATTTACACAGTCTTGCATCCACTCTTTGTACTCAATATCTGAAAGTTTATTTTGCGTTTTATATTCTGCTACATGAATTTGATTTTCATATTTGTCTATACACAACGGAAATTCCGGCATATCCCAGTCATACACGCGGAAACAAGTAATTCTATGCTGGGCAAGGTAAGATTTTAGTTGCTTTAAATTTTTACGAAGTCGATTGTATAGGGGATGATTTTGTATCAAAATGCTTATCTAGTTATAACGCAAATGTGAAACATTTTTTCTGAATTGAATTTATCTATTCTGTTGTTTGAGACAGTTGCAAAAGTCAATTGGTAAAAAGTTCGAGGATTTCCAATTTTTTAGCCATGATTTATCTCATTGATAATGAAACGATAGAAAATTTGAGTGACGAAGAAATATGAAGCCAAGGATAATCATTCACATTTCTAATGCTGAATCTGGGTTTAATATGAGATTGTGGTTATTTCTAGAAATTTAAATACTAAAAACAATGTTTGCTTGGATACTTGTATTCAACACTTAATAATAGGCTAGGCGCTGGTTTGGATTTAGTGTAATTAAAATTTAGATGTATTGTAGCAAGGATTGCAGCGGTTACCCCGCAACCTGCCTACCCCGCAAATGATTATAATGAATAAGTAAAGCTAGGCAGGTGAGGCGTAAAAGCGGAAAGCCTGTTTGTCACCCCAAATGAAGCGATTTCTTTAAAAAGTAGAACACGATAATAATTAGTTTGGATAAATATGCAATAAAAATCGAATATTTAGTTTTATTTTGAATATTCAAATTTAACTATGCAATTAACTACATCTTATTCAAAATCTTTTCAGCGCATGCAACAAATCATGGATGATTTAAGAGCGCAGTGCCCTTGGGATAAAAAACAAACAATTGAGAGTCTGCGCCCATTGAGTATTGAAGAAATGTACGAATTAGTGGATGCTATTTCTGCAGGAGATTGGAAAGGGATTAAGGAAGAATTAGGTGATTTATTGTTACATATTTTTTTTTACGCCAAAATAGCCTCGGAGCAAAATGAGTTTGGCATAGAAGATGTATTAGAACATGTCTGTAATAAGTTAGTTCATAGGCATCCGCATATTTATGATAATATACAGGTTGAAAATGAAGAAGATGTAAAAAGGAATTGGGAGAATTTGAAATTGAAAGAAGGTAAAAAAAGTATTTTAGCAGGTGTTCCAAATTCTTTGCCAGCCATGGTGAAGGCATTGAGATTGCAAGAAAAGGCCAAGCAAGTAGGTTTTGAATGGGAAAATGCCAAACAAGTTGAGGATAAAGTAAATGAAGAAATGAATGAATTAGCAGAAGCGATTCACTTACAAAATCAAGATAAGATGGAAGATGAGTTCGGTGATGTGTTGTTTTCCATGGTTAATTATGCGAGGTTTTTAAATATAGATCCTGAACATGCTTTGGCAAGAACTAATCAAAAATTTAAAAATAGGTTTCAAAAGATGGAAGATTTGTTGACGCAAGGAGATAGGAGATTGAGTGATCATAGTTTGGCTGAAATGGATGCAACTTGGAATGAAGTAAAAAAGTATGAGCACGAGAAATAAGTCTACCTTAACATCCCCTTTTGAATTGACTCAAGAATATTTTTGAGCCTGGCAACTCTATTTTTTATCCTCAGTGTTTGGCAAGTTAATTATTTTTTGTTTCCGCCTCGAAGTTTAAATGCGTTGAAATTCATGTTGAAAAACATGAGTCTTCGCAACTAAAGATTATTAATCAACATTCTACCGTTATTAAATAGTAGATGATGCGGCCAATGGTAAGTTAGCGATGAAGCAAATTTCCGTTTTGAATACCTATCCATTCGGAATTTAAATCTATAAAAATAAAGAGCTTATCTTTTAGAGTGCGAATCAGCAGACAATTCTGGTTGATACATTCGAAGAGGATAAGCCTAAGGCATTTAGCGATAATTATGGCGTTTATGCAGTGCTTAAGAAAAAGTATGATGGAATAGGATCCTATGCTTTATATATTATACCCTTAAAGTATGAGAGTAAATTCACAAACAACTATTTCAAGAACCATTTTGCGGTATCCGAAACGAAAGTGCTCTTTGAATCGAATGGCAATGATGAGATTGGGTTGTTAGTTAAAGAGTATCATCGTACCATTCGAAATTTAGAAAATTCTAGGATTTTGTTAGCTAAAACCCATAGAGAGTCGGCCTGGCGCGAAATGGCGAACGAGGTGGCATATCAAAATCCATTGACAACCATGAAACTTTCAGTTCAAATCGTGCCACTGTTATCTGTCATAATAGCTTTGAAATGGATTTTTTGTTTTTAACCCGATTGACCGAAGTTTACGTCATAGTTGATAAAAATCAATTTAATCGAGTTTTCACCAACATGTTTCAAAATGCAATGCAATCAATTCCTTCTGATAGGAGAGATTAGTTATGAAAATGTTCTTCATGAAGGTAGTACTTTCTTTCTCGATGTTTTTATTGATGCTGAAAAAATGAAAGTAAGCGGCAACCAGAATAGCTTAAATGCTCGTTTCTCCTAAATCAAGAATTTGAAAAAAATGTTCTTCTGTAACGGCACTCACCGATAAGCGGCCTAATCGTATAAGTTCTAGTTTTTCGAATCTATTATCTGCCTTTAATTGCGATAATGTAACTGGTTTCTTGAGGGCTTTACGGGGTTTGAAGTCTACTGCCGCCCATGCTATTTCATCTGTTGTTGGATCTTGGTATGCTTCTTTAATAACCTCAGCGATACCGACAATTTCAAGGCCTTCGTTACTATGGTAAAAAAATGCTAAATCGCCTTTCTGCATGTTCCTCAAATTATTTCGAGCCGCATAATTTCTGACTCCATCCCAACATGTCTTTTTGTCTTTACAAAATGTATCCCAACTATATTTAAAAGGTTCTGATTTGATTAACCAATATTGCATGTTTTATTCATTTCGGGCAAATATAATTATTGTTTGCATCAATGATAATTGATTAGTTTTGCAGGCTCATGTTGAAGCTGTTTTATTTTCTTTTCTTATTGCCCATTCTTTTTTTATCCGCATGTTTTTCCCAAGCTGATTACACTCGCATACTTGACGAAAAGCGCAAAGAAATGGGGTCTAGCGGTGATGTCAATAAGTCAATATCAAAGGCGCAATTGCCTCTTGTTGAATCACAAAAATTTCCAACCAAAACAATTGACATACTCCATACGGATTTGAAAGTAAAGTTCGATTTTATTAAACATGAATGTATTGGCGAAGCAATCATTCAGTTGCAACCTCATTTTTACCCTACAGATAGCATCGTATTAGATGCACATCAAATGATTATAGATGGGGTTCGAATTACAGACCAAGCTGGTAATGCCATTTTACATGAAGTGAGTTACAATCAGCATCGGTTGAAGTTATTTTTAGAACGAGAGTTGAAAGCAGCGGAAATAGTTACACTTAAAATTAGTTATATAGCCCGACCCGATTTGCAGCAAGCTGAAAAAGGTAAAGCGATTAGAGACGACAAAGGATTATATTTTATTAATACGCGCAATGAAGAGCTAAATAAGCCAATTCAAATTTGGACACAAGGTGAAACCGAAGCTAATTCATGTTGGTTTCCAACCCTAGATAATCCGAATGAGAAATTTACAAGTACTCTTACCATTTCAGTGGATTCAAGTTTTACTATTCTCTCAAATGGCAAACGTGAGTGGCAAAAAGTAGAGGCTAATATTAAAACAGAAAAATGGATTAATGATAAACCCATGTCTGCCTATTTAGTGATGATGGCAATCGGTAAATTTTCTATTATAAAAGAAATGGCATTAGGTAAAGAAGTGAGCTACTATTTAGAAGAACCGTTTGCGCCTTATGCAAAGTTGATTTTTGCACATACCCCAGAAATGATAAGCTTTTATTCAGAGAAATTAGGAGTAACCTATCCTTGGGATAAATATGCGCAAGTTGTGGTTCGAGATTACGTATCAGGTGCTATGGAGAATACAAGTGCTACACTCCATGGTGAGTTTGTTCAAAAAAATGATAGACAATTAGTCGATGGAAATAACGATGATATTGTGGCGCATGAATTATTTCACCAATGGTTTGGTGATCTGGTGACCTGTGAAAGTTGGAGTCAGTTGGTATTGAATGAGGGCTTTGCCACTTATGGAGAATGGCTTTGGCACGAACATAAATATGGGAAAGATGCTTTTTTGGAAAAGGCTCATAAAGCTCGTCAGCGTTACCTACGCTATACGGCGAATAATCCAATTTTGCCAATCGTAAATTATCATTACAAGAAAGCAGATGATATGTTTAATACGATTACATATCAAAAAGGAGCCATGGTCTTGAATTTATTGAGACACGAATTAGGTGATAGGGCTTTCTTTACTTCTCTTAAGAATTATTTGACTAAGTATTCTTTTGCGAATGCTAAAGTTTTAGATTTGCAACAAGAATTTGAAACTGTCAGTGGTAAAGATTTACATTCTTTTTTTAAGCAATGGTTTTATGAAGGTGAGCATCCACACATACAAGTTCGTTACACAAGTATTGATTCAAATAAAACTATTCTAGTTCAACTTGAACAAAAGCAAACCGAGAAATTATTTACCTTTCCTATCGAGTTTAAAGTGCGTCATGGTAATCAAACTGAATATAATAAATTTGAAATTGCATCTGCTTACGAATCCTTTTATGTGAAAAGGCTCGACACGACTCGAAGCGATTTGCCCGATATTTACATAGATCCAAATGCAACATTTGTCGGTAAAATAAGTGAGATAAAATCTATAGTACAAACTCTGAATATGTACATGCATGCTGAAAATTATATTGATAAAATTAGGGCAATCGAGGAATTAGGAATGCAACAGACTCAATATGACACAGCCAGAGTGATGCTATTGACTGCAACCAATGATATGAATGCTTCTATCAGAAGTGAAGCGATTCGATTACTTGATTGGACGAATGCCAAGAATCAGCAACAAGGATATGAAATTTTACGTGAGTTAGCATTACATGACGTATCCTCTACGGTTCGAGTAAATAGCTTAAAAGCATTAGGGAACATTCAAAATGCTGATTTAAAAGTAGTTTATTTAAAAGCCATTCACGACTCATCCTATACGGCTGCAGCTTCTGCACTTTCGAATCTGTATAAATTAGATGCTTTGCAAGCTTTGCAAGTTTGCGCAACGCTACAAATGGATGCTAAAGGTGAGTTGTTTGAGCAAATTGTAAACATTTATACGGAACAAGGTGATAAGTTACACACAAGTTTTTTTATCAACAAAATACCTTCTTATTTCAAGTCTGATAGAGTTCTATTAATCGAGAGTTACAAGGATTTAATCTTGCGTTTAGGGTTGCCGTTTGAAGAGACTCAACAAGCTATTTCGATTTTTCAAACGAGAGCTAAATTGCAAGAATCAACTTGGGTGAGGCAGTCGGCGATTACCGCGTTGGATGATATTTTTAAAGCATACAAAACAAAGTTAGACATGAAAGCTGAGGAGAAAAACTTGCAGCGTCAACTCAGTGAAAGTTTGCAACAAATATTATTGATTGAAACTGACGAGAGCGTGCTGGATTGGCTCAAAGAGAGAGGTATTAAAGCCACGGAGTAACGCTAATTGATAGCCAATATATAAAAAATGAAAGAGTTACTGAAAACTTGATTTTAATTTACAGTATGTCATTACGAAGCATACATTGGTTTAGGAGAGATTTGCGCTTGCATGATAATACAGCGTTGTATCATGCCTTACAAAATTCAGATGAGGTATTACCGATTTTTATTTTTGATGTAAACATTTTGAATGAGTTGCCAACACGAGATAGACGAGTCAATTTTATTTATCAGCAATTAACTCATTTGCGCAAAGTCCTTAATGAGTTAGGGAGTGATTTGCTAATATGCTATGGTGAGCCTAAAGCAGTAGTTCGAAAATTAGTTGAGGAGTATTCGATTAATAGCCTTTATACAAATCATGATTATGAACCTTACGCGACGATGCGTGATGATGCTATTCGTGATTTGTTGGCAAGCAAAAACATAAACTTTATTTCATATAAGGACCATGTCATTTTTGAGAAATCGGAAGTTGTCAAGGAAGATGGATTACCTTATACGGTTTTTACTCCTTATAGTAAAAAATGGAAATTAAAATTAGCTTTAGATGGTTTTAAAAGCTTTCCAACAGAAGAGTATTTTTCAAGTTTTATAAAAATGAAATTTCATGAAACCATCAGTATGTCTGAGATGGGTTTTGAGAAAATAGAAATGGTATTTCCTACTTTACAGGCTAATGATGGAATCATAAATCACTATCATGAAACTCGCGATTTTCCTGGTTTGCAAGGGACAACGCAACTAGGCATTCACCTGCGATTTGGTACAATTAGTATTCGTGACTTAGCAAATAATGCATTGGCGCGAAATGAGAAATTTTTGAATGAGTTAATTTGGCGTGATTTTTATCAAATGATTTTGTGGCATTTCCCACGTGTAGTGAATCAATCCTTTAAACCTGCCTATGATAAAATTAATTGGCGTAATCATGAACAAGAATTTGAAGCATGGTGTAATGGTAAAACTGGTTATCCGATAGTAGATGCTGGTATGCGAGAACTGAATGAGACAGGTTGGATGCATAATCGAGTTCGTATGATTGTAGCTTCATTCTTGACTAAACATTTGTTGATTGATTGGCGTTGGGGTGAAGCTTATTTCGCAAAGCATTTAAATGATTTTGAGTTAGCATCAAATAATGGTGGTTGGCAATGGGCTGCCGGAAGTGGTGTAGATGCAGCACCTTATTTTAGAGTATTTAATCCTTATTTGCAAACGATAAAATTTGACAAAGCGCTTAAATATGTTCGCAAATGGATTCCTGAATTAGATAGTTTTGATTATCCGAAACCAATCGTGGAGCATGATTTGGCGCGCAATCGTTGCTTGGAGGTATATAAGTTTGCCTTACAAAAAGAAATTTAGTTTTTGTTTGCTTGCATAATCCTGTAGTACTTTTGAAGCTTTATGAATTTACATGAAAAATACATGCTTCTCTGTTTTAAATTGGCTAGATGCGGTGCTGGTTTTGTAGCTCCTAATCCAATGGTTGGGGCCGTATTGGTTTATAAAGATGCAATTATTGGAACTGGATTCCACAGGAAGTATGGCGAAGCGCATGCAGAAGTAAACTGCATAAATTCTGTGACTATCGAACATCGACCATTTATTTCAGATTCAACTTTGTATGTAAGTCTTGAACCCTGTTCGCATACGGGTAAAACACCACCTTGTGTTGATTTTATTTTACAACATGAAATCAAGAGAGTGGTTATTGGTTGTAAAGATTTGGCGTCTCATGTAAATGGTAAAGGCATATCTAAATTGCGGGAAAATGGGGTAGAGGTACTTGAGAATATATTGGTGGAACAAGCCTGTGAATTGAATAAAAGATTTTTTACTTTTCACCAGCAAAGAAGACCATACATCTTATTAAAACTTGCTATTGCAGCAGATGGATTTATAAGTAAGTATCATGAATCAACAAAGCTTACATCTGTAGAAACTGATCGACACACACATAAGTGGCGTGCAGAAGAAGATGCCATTTGGATAGGTTACCAAACTGCATACACAGATAATCCTCAACTCAATGTGAGATGGGTACATGGGAAGAACCCAACAAGAATTATTTTTGATCGAAATTTAACCCTGCCACCCATGCTCAATATTTTCAATAATCAACAACCTACAATTGTTTTCAATACCATGATAAATCGCTCTGAGGGATTGATAGAATTTGTAAAAATAGATGAGGAGCATTTTATAGTTGAAGCGTTAAAAACTTTATTTCAGCGCAATATCCTTTCTGTAATCATTGAAGGAGGTGCGAAATTAGTGAGCGAATTTATCGGTAAAAATTTGTGGGATGAAGCAAGATTTATTTTTACGGAACATCTCTTGCAGGATGGCGTGAAGGCTCCTTTGATTTCTGACAGTTATATGAGTCATACTTATACAGTGAATCATGATATCATTAAGGTATTTAAAAACCCTAACTTGCGCACATGATTTTTTTATTGCTTTCCATTTTATTGAGTGCATACATCAGTGTTGTTTTTGTTGTTTTTAATAAGTTTAAGATTAATCTGTTTCAAGCCATTGTGGTTAATTATGGCATTTGTGTGCTTACAGGTTCCTTCGCTATGGGTGAATTCCCAATTACGCTTCAAACCTTAGCGCAACCTATATTTTCATGGGCTATGGTTATGGGTTTTTTGTTCATCAGTGTTTTCAATGTTATTGCCATTTCTTCTGTAAAGGTTGGCGTCACAATTACACAGACAGCCAATAAATTATCACTCGTTATTCCGGTTGCATTTTCATTTTTTATGTACAATGAAGAAATAACTTGGGTGAAAATGTTGGGTATTTTATTGGCATTACTTGCAGTTGTTTTTGTTTCTCGTAAAGGAACTAAAAAGGAGAGCCAAGTAGAGCAGAGAAAGTTTTCATGGCATGTATTTTTGCCAATCATTTTATTTATTGGAAGTGGAATCATCGATACATTAACAAAGTTTGTGCAAGTCAATTATTTAAAAGATGCAGCAAGCTCCAATACCTATTTGATAGCTGGTTTCTTGGTGGCATTCTTAATTGGTTTTGTTGTATTGATGTTTCGAATTATTACAAATCGAACCCAATGGCAAATGAAGAGTTTGATAGCGGGTATTGTTTTAGGTGTACCGAATTATTTTTCAATTTATTTTTTAATTAAAGCTTTACAAAGCCCATTGCTGAGTAGCTCAGCTATGATACCTATCAATAATATTGGTATTTTGTTTACGGTGGGATTGGTTGGAATATTTTTGTTCAAAGAAAAATTGTCACGATCAAATTACATCGGACTTATGCTCACCATTATTTCTATTATTTTAATTTATGTTGGCGATAAGAAATAATTCTATGGTAGTTGAAAAGTATTTAACCTTAGCTACAGAAAGCCAAGCAGAATTTAAAGATCGTGGAAGTAAATTTCTCGCATTTGCTTATCCAATTTTAGACGTTGATGATGTAAAAAAAGCGGTTAAAAAACTGAAGGAAATACATCCGAAAGCTGTTCATTTTTGTTTCGCTTATCGCTTGGGGATTGATGGAAATAATTACAGAGCAAACGATGATGGAGAACCATCGGGTAGTGCGGGTAAGCCAATTTTAGCACAGATAGATTCAGCGGGTCTTACCAATGTGTGTGTAATTGTGGTTCGGTATTGGGGCGGAGTTTTATTGGGGGTGCCGGGTTTAATACAAGCTTATAAAAATTCAGCGGAAGTAGCTATTTCACAAAATCAACTTGTTGAGAAGTATATTCAATTTCAAGTTGTCATAGAATGCAATTATACGCAGCTTGATTATGTGATGCGTATTGTAAAAAAGTTTGACGCTGAGATTTTAAACAATGATATGTCACTTTTTTGTAGCTTAAAGGTGTCTGTACCACTTAAGTTTAAAAGTGAGTTTCTAGCTCAATTTGAGAATTTGTTTGATGTCAAGCTTAATTTGATCTAACCTTTACGTTTATTGTCGATTCACTAATAATACTTGTTAAGGAGTTGTTATAATATTAGATTATATTGTGGATAACCTAAATCATCTTAAGCTATTCTTTGAAGACTATAATACTTGACTTCCAAGATAGATTTTAATATATAATAAAATTAGTATATATAAATACCCTATTTTACAACATTTTTAGCATCTAATTATTGCTTCTATCCTCTTTTCAGCATCTGTACCTTATTTAGAAACCAAGTTACATTATTATTCACCTCTCAATATCAAGAGTTAATCGCATTTTTCTGTGGATAAAACTAATTTGCTGTTTATAACTTGTAATG
>JBIIJE010000187.1:0-6220 GCA_044234005.1 Chitinophagaceae bacterium
TTTTGGCTGCTTCTCTTAGTTGTAACTTCAGCGTACGTTTCAAAAGCTCAAACTTTTACCATCAATTCGCAAGCTGGTTTGGTTGCAGCTATCAACACCCTCAACACTTCTGGTGTTGCCTCTGGTGGAGCAAATATTACTTTTGCTGCAAATGTTGCGTTGACTTCAGAGCTTCCAGCAATTGGTACTACGGTTTTGAATGCGAGTTTAAACAGCTCCGACCAACTTATCATTAATGGTGCCGGTTTTACCATCACAGGTAATTACATTGGTACCCGAACAGGATCGCTAACTTCTGGTGCTAATGATGCAATTTTTACTTTGCGAGGTCCAGATTATGTGACATTTCAAAACTTAACTTTTGCGGAACAAGCTACGAATGTTACAGCGACTCCATCGATTGAAAATGCAATTGGGGGTTATAACTTAAACGCAACTACACCTTTCGATGGTTGTCAATTTATCACAGTAACGAATTGTACTTTTAACATGGTAAAAAATAGTGCTTTGAGTAATTCAAGCATTTATTTTGGTTCTTTTATACACACAGGAACTACTTCTCTTGGATGGGCACCTTTTGCCACAAGTCCTGGCGATATGCATCGTGAGATTACTGTTACAAGCAATACTTTCAATGGTTCCTTAAATCATGTGGTTTACCGCGGTGCCACCACAGCGAATGGTAGTAATGTGTTTGTAAACAATAATACCATGAATAACTATGGAGCAGGTGCAAACACCGCTTATGGTTTTTTTGCAACTTATTTAAATAGTTTCGAGTTCAACAATAATATTGTGAATGGTGCTTCCTTATCGCAAACTGCAATTTCTTATGCTTGCTTCGCTTCTACGAATTGTGGTGGGCAGCAAAAAGCCATCGGTAATACCATTACTTTAAAATCTGGTACGTTAACAAGTGGAACTTTTGGTATTAATTGTACAAGCATAGGAAGCCTAACGGAAATTAAATCAAATACAATTACCATTGGTTCTTTCCCGGCTATTACAACTGGTGCTATCACCGCGCTAAGTATGAGTAATAGTGGTGGTGTAGCAAATCAATTGATGGAGATGATGAACAATACGATTTCAGGTACTTCCGGCTCTCCAATGGTTCTGCCAGGTACTACGGGTACTATCATTTTATTACAAGGTTCAGCATCAAGTACAGCAGCCACTTTGTCCACGACTCGTATTTCAAACAATACAGTTCAGTTTCTTACCAAAACAAATTCGGGTACGCTTACTGTGATTAATAATCCTACATCTGTAAATAATCTTGTTGAGAATAATACCATCACGAATGTGACTATTACCAATAATTCAGCCACAGGATCATCAACTTTTAATGGTATAATTGGGTCTAATAGTGCTGTTACAAGTCAAATTTACAGAAACAATACAGTTCGTGATATCTTAATTACGGGTACATCTACTTCAACATCAGGTACATTGAGAGGTGTTTATTCATTTCCTATATCAACAACTACAAATGTTGAGTTAAGTGGTAATATTGTTAGGAATTTATCATTTGGTACTGGTGTTCACACAGGAGTAGTTTACGGGGTTGAGAATCGTTCTGGTGTAACAGCGGTACTTAGTAATAATATTATTTCTGGGTTAAATGCCTCACAAGCTAGCGGCATTGTGAATGGTATTTATAGCACGGGTGCTACCACTACAAATATTTTTAATAATGTCATTTCAAATTTAACTACACCCAATGTAAATGCAGCTGTTAATAATACAGCTATTAATATATTCGGCGGTACTACATGTAATGTTACTTACAATACTATTTACCCAAGTAGCGGTGGCCCTTTAACTTCTACTGGTGCTATTTTTGGTGCGACAGGTATTTCACAGAGTTCAACCACAGCTTTAAATTCCAACAATAATATTATCAATTTGCAAGGTACACCTGTTGGTACTGGAACATTTGCTTGCGTAAGAAGAAGTGCCATTGGCACTGCAGGTACAAAACCAGCCAACTATAATCCTACCAACAATATTTATTTCACAAATCCTGGTGCTCAAAATTATATTTATGTTGAAGGCACTACCACAGCATCATTGCGCAATGGTTATGCAATTTCTGGCTTAACGCCTGATCCGGTTGCAAATATTGTAAACGACCCCAACTTTAATACATCATGTGGTTTGTACAAAGCATTCATGCTAGATTTAGGAACTTTCTCAGAAGATAATTTGGTAACAAGTGGAACAGTGTTTGCGCCAACTGGTGCTTCTTATGCTGAGTCTTCAGCAACCACTACTACAATTCCTGCTTCTATCACACTTGACATATTAGGTGTTACACGTAGTACATTTCCTGATATGGGTGCTGTAGAATTTAGTGGCAGTTCGACCGATGCATCAGGTCCTACTATTGCCTATACAAATTTAGTGAACACTATTTGTAAGGATAATGTGTTTTTAACAGCAACCATTACCGATGCGAGTGGTATTAACAATGCAACTGGGTTCAAGCCTAGAATGTATTACAAGAAAATTACAGAAGCAAACGCAATAGCGGGTAATACATCTTCTGATAATGGTTGGAAATATGTTGAGGTATCAACAGTTGCGGGTAATTTATATACATTTTATGTTGATAATACTTTATTCAATACGCCTTTAGTGGCAACCGATACCGTGCAATACTTTGTAGTTGCGCAAGACAATTCATTTGCGGGTAATGTAAGTGCTTTTGTGGCTTCTTATTCAGCTGGTTACTGTCCAACGAGTGTTGACTTACTCAATGCGGGCTTCCCAGTTAGCGGTGCAATTAAGCAATATATTATCTTGGCAGATCCAACAAGTGTAATTACAAATGCATCTCAAACTTCGCTTTGCAATTCTGGTAATGTGGTATTAAGTTTAACAGGTAATCCTATAACAGGAGCATTTTATCAATGGCAAAGTTCACCTGCTGGCGCCAACACTTGGAATGATATAGTAGGAGCTAATTCAGTTACCTATACGGCAATCGGTGTTACTGCTGCTACCGATTTCCGATGTGAAATTTCTTGCGGCGATTATATTTGGAATGGTGGTAGCCCAACTACACTTGGACAATCAACACCAGTTACTGTGACAGTTAACACACCACAAATTGCTACCACGAATGGAGCCTCTCAATGTGGTATAGGTTCTGTAACCTTAAATGCGACTGCAGCGGGTGCAGGTGTCGTAAATTGGTATGCAAACCCAAGTGGTGGTACTGCTTTAGCATTAGGTAGTAATTCATTCACGACACCAACTATTTCTTCAACTACAACTTATTACGCAGTTTCAAGCGAAGGTGGTTTGAGTGGACTTCAAGCTGGACCATTAAACAATGGACAAACTGCTGGATACACATTACAAGCTGGCTTACTTTTCAATGTTTTTACGCCTATGACTTTACAAGGTGTTCATATCTATCCAATAGGAACAGGTGCAGGTGTTGTAAACATTGCCTTAAAAGATGCAAGTGGTGTAGTACAACAATCAATTGCAGCGAATGTAACCGCAAGTGCCTCACCTGGCGTGAAGACTTTCATACCTTTAAATTGGAATGTGCCAATAGGAACTGGATGGTGGCTTGACATGCCTAGTTATTCAGGTGCAATTACGACGCTTATTCGTGATCCTCAAGCTAACATAGTAGGTGGTCCAATCGCGACGAACCCTTCAATGACAATACCGAGTGTAATGACTATTACTTCAGGTCGATTAGGAGCCACTGGAATTAGCACAACTTATTACTTTTTTTATGATTGGATAGTTTCTACAGGTTGTGAGTCGTTTCCTCGTACTCCTGTTGTTGCTTCTGTATTTACACCTGATCCAATTACGATAGGGGCTGTACCAGCTCAAAATTGTAACGGTGCAATTGTACCTCTAACAGTATCTTCAACACTATCTAACTATGATGTTTACGATTGGACACCAACAACTAATTTATTCACAGACTCTGCAGCCACTACACCTTATACAGGTGGTTCAGCTACAACGGTTTATGCAAAATCAACAACGGCCGGTTCTACAACCTATCAATTAGTTGGTTTCAATACTACTTCTAGTTGTCAAAATGTAACTACCACATCGGTAAACTATTTACCAGCTTCTGTTACTATTTCAGGTAATTCATCACTTTGTGTTTCTGGCTCTACAACATTAAGTTTTACACCAACTACATCTTTGTTATCGAGCAATATTGCTTGGTTAAATGGTGCAGGTGTTATTTCAGGTGCTAATGCGGCAAGCTATACAACACCAGTTATAACAGCTACTGATAATTATTCTGTACAAATAAGTGATGCAAATAATAATGTTTGTTTCACAACACCTCCTTATCAAGTACTTGTAAATAATCCAATAATCTCTTCTACGGCGCCTGCTAGTCGATGTGGTACTGGCACAGTAACTTTAGGTGCAACACCAATTGCACCTGCTACTATAAATTGGTACGCGAATGCAACTGGTGGGCTTCCATTAGCAACGAATTCTAATACATTCACGACACCTACTATTTCGTCGACTACCACTTATTATGCAGCTGCAACTGATGGAGGTGCTACAGCGCAAGTACCTGGTGGTGTAACTTGGAATCAATATACAACAGTAGGGGCGTTTCAAACAAGTTCAATTGCAAGTGCTTCAATGATTTTTGATGCGATACAGCCATTAACTATAACAACACTTGACATTTATCCGAACCAAGCTATTGGAACTCCATTTACTATTGAAGTTCGTCAAACTAATTCATCAGGTGCATTAATAGCTTCATATTCAGGTGTTACAACAGTACAAAATACAACAACACCTACTATCGCGCAAACGGTGCCAGTAAATCTTGTGATTCCAACAGGTACCGGTTATATAATCGGGTTCTCCGCGACTAGTGGTCAAACAAATCCAGGTTGTTGGAGAGGTAACATAACTAACTTCCCTTTTCCATTTACATCACCTGGATACATTAATATTGTAGCTTCTTCATTCGGAACAACAACCCCAACTCTTATTTATCAGTATTATTTTTATAACTGGAATATTGCAACAGGTTGCGAATCAGCTCGTATTCCAGTTACAGCTACCGTAGCACCTCCTCCTCCTTTAACGGTTTCAGGAACATCTACGAAGCAATGTGCAAATACAATTGTTCCATTATCAATTTCATCAACAGTAATTGATTATGATAGTTATATTTGGTCTCCAATTACTAATTTATACACAGATCCTGCAGGATTAAATGCCTACACAGGAACATCTGAAGCAATAGTTTATTTGAAATCGAATGTAGCGGGTATCAATACCTACACAGTAACTGCGTCCAATTCAACAACATCTTGCGCGAATACAGCCTCAACATCTGTAGAGTATTTGCCAGGCAATTTAGCTGTAACGGGTAATAATAACATATGTCTTACAGGTGCCGTTACTTTAGCTTACGCACCCACAACTTCGGTTGCAAGTGTAAATATTCAATGGAATGATGCTTTAGGTGCGATTAGCGGTTCGAATGGAGCTACCTATACAACGCCAACTTTAACGGCCTCAACTTTTTATAATATCACCCTTACTGATGATGCTAATAATATATGTTATACTACATCTAACTATACGGTGAATGTAAATAACCCAACTTTGACGGGTACTACACCAGGTACTCGTTGTGGAACAGGTACCGTGCAATTGCAAGCTACTGCTGCTTCACCAAGTTCTACAATACGTTGGTTTGATGGTAATACACCAACTGCTAGCTTAGTTGGTACCGGTTCTCCGTTCACTACGCCTTCTATTTCTTCAACAACAACTTATTATGCTGCAGCTTCTGATTTAGGTGGTGTTGCAAGTGGCGGACGTTTAGCTACTCAAACAGCGGGTAACGCTTTAGGTGGTGTTCCTCGTGGTGTTACTTTAGTAGCCACCGCACCCACAGAAATTCAAAGCTTTGGTATTTTGGCAAGTGGTCCAGCAGCTACCATTACAGTTCAGCTATATAGTGGAGCCAATACCAATACACCAATTGGCAGTGCCGCTACATTTAATATTCCAGCAAATGCAGGTACCGCAACTGTTCCTGTTTTAATCGAATTCCCTTGTAGTTTCCCTATCCCAGCAGCTGGTACTTATCGCTTGTTTGTAACAGCGGCTTCAGCTGGTTCACCTTTGTATTATGAATTCTCAGGCGTTACGGGTTATCCTTATACAATAGGATCGGACTTATCGTTAA
>JBIIJE010000048.1:0-18299 GCA_044234005.1 Chitinophagaceae bacterium
AGTGTGATACCTCAAGGAGAAGTATTGCTGCTAAAACCAACTGCGAATCTCAGCACAGGAGGTACCTCAACCGATGTCACTGATTATGTACATCCTAATAATATCTTTTTAGCCGAACGAATTGCGAGAATCATAGGTCTTGATATATGTGGAATAGATATTATGGCAAGCGATTTATCTACCCCACTTGAAGAAAATGGGGGGGCTGTCTTAGAGGTAAATGCAGCACCTGGTTTCCGTATGCATATTGATCCGAGTGAAGGTTTGGCGCGTAATGTAGCAGAGCCCGTAATTGATATGTTATACCCACCGGGGGCTTCATCACGCATTCCAATTATTGCCATAAGTGGTACAAATGGAAAAACTACAACAACTAGGCTTACCGCGCATTTGGTAAAAAGTATGGGACATAAAGTAGGCTTCACAACCAGCGACGGCGTCTACATCCAAAATATGATGATGATGAAAGGTGATTGCACAGGTCCAGTCAGCGCAGAGTTTGTGCTAAAAGATCCAACAGTCGATTTCGCGGTATTAGAATGTGCCCGAGGCGGTATTCTTCGTGCTGGTTTGGGTTTTCACAAATGCGATATTGGAATAGTTACAAATATTAGTGCAGACCATCTGGGATTAAGTGGTATTGATACGCTTGATCAACTAGCGCGCGTAAAAGCAGTAGTAATAAAAAGTATCGACAAAAACGGTTACGCTATTTTAAATGCTGACGATGACTTTGTCTTTGATATGCGTGAAGAACTCGACTGCAAAGTTGCTTTGTTTAGTCGGGATCCTAAGAGTAAACGCATCAAAGCCCATTGTGAGAAAAATGGAATCGCCGCAGTTTATGATGAGGCAAGCGATATGATATATATCCAAAAAGGAGCATGGAAAATACAAATCGAACGGGCTCATACGATACCGCTAACTCAAAGTGGTAAAGCCTTGTTTAATGTACTTAATATCATGCCAGCTGTATTAGCAGGTTATTTGAGAGGCTTTAGTGTTGTTGATATTAAACAAGCACTAAGTACTTTTATCCCGAATGCAGCGCAGACACCTGGTCGAATGAATTTATTCCAGTTTAAAGAATTTCAAGTGCTAGCCGATTATGCGCACAACCCAGCGGGATTTGAAGTGTTGAAGGAGTATGTTAATAAAGTTGATGCAGTTAAAAAAATAGGAATTATAGCAGGTACAGGCGATAGACGAGATGATGATATACGTTTGTTAGGAGAACTTTCCGCTGGAATGTTTAATGAAATCATTATTCGTCAAGATAAGCATTTACGAGGTAGAACAGAAACTGAAATTATTAATTTATTGAAAGAAGGAATAGCAAAAGTAAATGATAAAATACCCGTAACTGTTATTCTTAATGAATTGGCTGCTATTGATTATGCTATTCGCAATGCACCTAAGGATTCATTTATTGTTATTTGTAGCGATGTAATTACTGACGCATTAGCGTATATACAGAAATTAAAAAATGAGGAAGATACCAAGCAAGACGTGTAAAAAAAATGGCGAGGATGAAAAATAGAATTTTATTTTACTTTCAAAATATATCTATAGTGAAAGAATACAAAAGCGAGCGTGATGCTTAATAAAACAAAAAACATCAAAGCCCATTGGAATCCTATTCGATCAGCGAGCCCTAATCCAACGCTTGGTGCTAATGCAAGTGCAATACCATAGCTTACTGAGTATAAAGCTGAGTATTGTCCCTGTCTATCTTTTGGTGCGCGTTGTAGGGTTATGTTCATCATGTAAGGCATAGCCAAAATTTCGGATAACGTAAATATTACAACATAAGCACTACTCCAAATAATATTTCCTTGATTAAAATACAAAATGGAAAGTGCAACAGAAATGCAAAAACAACCCAAAGCGATAAGTGTAAATGGAATTTTTTTGTGATCGAGCCATGCAACCATTGGCATTTCAGCAACCACTACTATAAGGCAGTTTAAGGCAAATAAGTAACCAATAAGTTTTTCATTGTAATGATAAACCTCTTTAAAATAATTCGGAACTAGATTGATTAATTGAAAAAAACAAATACCATAACATGCTACCAACAAGATGAAAATTAAAAAGTGAGAATCGCGATAAGCGGAAATACTTTTTACTGAAGACAAATCAGAGTTTTCAGTATTTTTCTTTTGTTTATTGGGCTCAAATGCTAGCCATAAATAAATAGCAGCCCCGAAAGAAGTGAAGGCATCAATGATAAATAAATTTTTATATCCAAATTCATATGCGACATAACCACCAACTGCAGGCCCAATCGCTAAACCTAGATTAATCGCTAATCGCATCAAGGTAATACTTCTTGTCCGGTTTATATCAGTACTATTGGCTGATATTTGAGCTGAACTACTAGGTCGGAATGCATCGGATAGAAGCGCATAGCAAAAAATGATCATACCAATACTCCAAGGATTCTTGGTGTAGAGTATAGATAACAGGGTGAATCCACTCAGTACTAATGAACTCGTCATAATTATTTTCTGATTAAATCTATCTGCTAAATATCCTCCTAATAAACTTCCTAAAATACTACCTAAACCAAAGCAGCTCATTACATAACCGGCAACTGTTTTGCTAAAGTGTAGCTCGGTGATAAAATATAATGTACAAAAAGCAAGAACCATAGAACCTGCTCTATTGATTAAAAGGACAGAAGCTATTGTCCAAACGTTTCGATTAATACCACGAAAAGATTGAATGTATTTTGAAAGAAGTTGCAACTATTTATTCTTGCGATTATCGAGCCGTGAAGTATAGAGTGATATCCATTCATCTGCGTTCATCTTTTCACATAATTCTTCAATAAGCTGAAAAGGAATATCATCCATCTTTTTAAATCGAATACAACTTTTGCCCATATCCAATTTTGATTTTGCATGTTTAGGATACTCGTTGGCAAACCACTCTAGTAATTTGGCATTGGTATACATGCCCATATGATATAGTGCAATGAAGTTTTTTTGTGAAGCTAAGCCTGCAAAGGGTAGGGGGGCTTTAGGATTGCAATGATAACCGTTTGGAAACTTTTTAAGTGAAACATGATAGTCTATCATACCATAGTTGATTCCTTCTTCAAAACCCTTTAATTTACTTTTCATGAGCTTTCGAAGTTTTGTCATAGCTCTTTGGCGTTCAATAGGTAATTCGGCCATATAGCCAGTAACATTTGTTGCCTTGCTTTGCATAATAACATATTTTAAAAATCAAAACTAAATTGCTTTATTTTAAAAGCCAACCTTTGTTTATTAATTTCTTTTTACATCGTTTACAAAATTCAGTTTCTTCATTGGTTGGATTTTTCCCTTCCGCATCTCGCATAAAACATGATTTTTCAAGGCAATGTGGTAAGCCTTCAGTGTGTCCTAATTCATGAATGGCTACTTTATGAAGTTGTTCTAGTTTATTTTTTTTGCTTAGCCGAAATGTTGATGCGACACAAGATTTGCCTGGGCAAAATCCTAAGCCCATCACACCCCAATCAGCTACACCGTTTTTTGTTATGCTAATATCTTGGTTAGTTAGACCAATTGTCAGATGCCCTTCGTGTGTTTGTCTGCTGAGTATATGAATTAATGAATCTGCTCGATATCTTGTACGAGAAATATTTCTAGCACTTTGAGGTATTGGGATGGAAGGATTGACGACAATTGTTGGATAAATTGTACGCAAACATTCAGCTACCATTTGCAAATCGCTTTTTGAAAAATCATCAAAGGGTTGTATATGAATGATTACATTTTTGTCGGAAACTAAACTCCTATTTTCACATGAGATTAGTAAAGTAATACCTATGAAAAATACAATTTTCTTCATTCGTTAAAATTATTGTTTCTGTGATTATAAAAATGTACGAAGAGTAAGAAATTAGGTAATTTAACTTAATTTTATACGATTGAAAATCATAAGTTGTGTGATGCTCAGATGGTAGTCAAGCAAACTTTAAATGCAAATACCTACTATGCAGTCTATATTTGCAGGCATGAAGCATGAAATAGATTATGGAAAGTATATTTCTCGTTTAGGAATAAGTGCATTGAATGAGATGCAATTGGATGTATTATCGCATGAAACGAATGATCAGGATATACTTGTCTTATCAAATACTGGTTCGGGAAAAACCTTAGCTTTTCTTTTATCAATCATCCACAGAATGAATGATACAGCAGCGAATCCACAAGCGATGATTGTGGTTCCTTCACGTGAGTTGGCTTTACAAATCGATGAAGTGTTTCGTAAGTTAGGCACACAATTGAAATGTACACTTTGCTATGGAGGGCATAAAAGAGAGATTGAAGAAATTAACCTACAAGAAGCACCTAGCTTGATCATAGGAACTTCAGGTAGAATTTGTGATCATATTCGTCGTCATAATTTTAATATAAATAATATTCAGACACTTGTATTAGATGAATTTGACAAATCGCTCGAACTTGGGTTCGAGGAAGAAATGAAATTCATTATTGAATCGGCGAAACAAGTTAAACTTAAAATACTTACTTCAGCAACGATGGCTGAGGAACTACCTGGTTTTCTGCAATTGAACAATCATCTTACGCTCAATCATTTGAAGGAAGGAGAAGAGGCAAGTAACCATGCATTAGAAGTAAAGGTTTTACATACGAGTGAAAAAGATAAAATTGATTCGCTTTTTTCATTTCTTTGTTATGCTGATAACAAGCCTTCTATCGTGTTTTGCAACCATCGAGATGCCGTAGAAAGAACAGCCGCATTATTAGTCGAAAAAGGAATTCGTGTAAATTATTATCATGGTGGTATGGAGCAACGCGAACGCGAGAGCGAGCTATGTATGTTCAAAAATGGTTCATCTAATGTATTAGTCACGACCGATTTAGCGGCCAGAGGACTCGATATTCCGGGTATTCGTTATATCATTCATTATCATTTGCCAACAAGCGAAGATGCATTTACACATCGTAATGGGCGTACAGCTCGTATGCATGATTTTGGAACTGCAATTTTATTATTGAATCCGCAAGAACAGGTACCTGAATATATTACAGATGAGATTGAGGAAATAACATTGCCTGAGCAAATTGAATTGCCAGCACGACCGCAATGGTCAACCTTGTACTTATCATTAGGAAAAAAAGATAAAGTAAATAAAATTGACATCGTAGGTTTTTTGTCACAACGTGCCAATTTGAAAAAGGATGATATTGGATTAATTGAAGTGAAAGATTACTATGCTTTTGCCGCCGTGCGCAAAAATAGAATGAGCGATACCTTGCGCGTGCTAAAAGATGTGAAGCTTAAAAATAAAAAAGTAAAAATTGATATTGCGAAAACGAAAGTTTAATTCACAATTTTACGCTTGAATCTGCTATCATTAACTTAAGTATTTTGCTACAATGGGAACTCTTCTACCCACACCAAAAGCTTTTTGGGAAACACGTATGATAGGACAAAACTGATTTCGTTTATACTCATTTACATTTACCAATTTTAATACCCGTTTTACGATAGCCTCATCAAATCCTTGAGCTATAATTTCATTGGGACCTTGACGACGCTCTATGTATTGGTATAAAATAGCATCTAATATTTGATAATCGGGCAATGAGTCGCTATCCTTTTGATTAGGTCTTAATTCAGCCGATGGTGCTTTATGAATAATATTTTGAGGAATAATTTCTCGATTGCGATTGATGTAATTTGCCAATGCATATACTTGCATTTTATACACATCGCCCAATACTGCAATGCCACCTGCCATGTCGCCATATAAAGTGCCATAACCAGTTGCACATTCACTTTTGTTGGTTGTATTGAGTAAAATATAATTGAACTTATTTGCAACTGACATCAACAAATTACCTCTGGTTCGAGCTTGAATATTTTCTTCGGCAACTGAAAATGGCAACTCTTTATAGATAGGTTTTAGTTGCTCCATAAATGCATCAAATATGGGTTTTATAGCAATGATTTCATAAGGGTTGTTTAAATTTTTTGAGAGTTGTTCGGCATCACTTACTGAATGCGATGTCGAAAATTGAGAAGGCATTAATATAGCGTGAACATTTTCATGGCCCAATGCCTCGCATGCTAATGCAAGGGTTACTGCTGAATCTATTCCGCCGCTACTTCCCAGAATAGCTTTTGTAAAACCCATTTTCCCAAAGTAATCTTGAATACCCATCACAAGCGCATGATAAATTCTTTCAATATGAAGATTGGCATTGTAAGTAATTGGATTTAATTCTTCTTGCGAAATTTGTTCTGCGCTTTCCACAATTTCATTTTGTGAGTTTAATTTTTCATCTAACTCTATCATCAATAAATCTTCGCAAAAATATTTTCCTTCTGCAATTAAATCGCCATTGGCTTGCATGGCTAAAGAGCCACCATCAAACACAATTTCTGTTTGAGATCCAACCGCATTGCAATAGAGAAGCGGAATTTTATATTTTGTAACATTTGCTTTTAGAATAGCTTTCCTATCTTCAACATGTGTGTAATCAAATGGTGAAGCGCTTAGGTTAATCATAATATCTGGTTTCTCTGCTGTCAATTTATCCATTGGGCAAATTCTATAAAGCGGATTATCGCCTAAGTTCCATATATCTTCACAAACAGTCACCGCCAATTTTTTACCCTTAAAATGCATCACATGCCAATCGTAAGCAGGTTCAAAATAACGATACTCATCAAAAACATCATACGTTGGCAATAGCGTTTTATGTATAAGATCTTGCACTTTACCATCGTAGCACAGATAAGCACTATTGAATAAATCTTTACCTTCAATCACTGGATTTTTGCTAGGACACCCAATCAAAATACCCATGTCAGATGTATGTAATGCAATTTCTTGTAATGCGTTTTGACATCGTTGAATGAAGTCTTCAAACTCTAAAAAATCTCTTGGAGGGTAGCCGCAAATACTTAATTCTGAAAACACAACTAAATCGACCGATAGTTTTTTAGCGGATTCTATTGCTTCAATAATTTTTGCTTTGTTCAGTTCGAAATTTCCGATATGATAATTTTGTTGTGCTAATACAATTTTCATTTTTCAAATGTACTATCAAATAAAACAAGCGTGCTAAGCACAAATAAAAAAAACACCTGCTCTGAGGTGATTTTTTGAAATAATTATAATGTAATTAAAAATAATATCCGATACGAATCGCTATTGTATTTTGACGGATGTTGCCATCAGCGAATTTTAAACCAGTTTTGTTTGACTGCGGTGTAGTTGCATCAGTAAAGCCGTTGCGATATAGAATGGCTCCGTAAACTGCATTTTTATCTGTAATAGCGTACTCAGTGCCAGCACCTATTGACCAGCCTAAATTTACTGGCACACCTTTCGCATAGTCAGATAATTTTACATTTTCTAAATTCTCAGGTATACCCACACTTGGCATACCATCGTAATTGCCTTTTTGGCTCAATAAGATGCCTAAATCAAAATTTGTTTGTGCGAATATTTTAAATTTATGAAATTCAAAAGCTTTCATTTTTAACCCTAATGGGATCGTCAAAAATTGATGGCGATAGGCAATTCTTGCAGATTTTACATAATCATTTTTTATAGCTGAATCACTTCGGGCTACATTGATTATTCCACCTCTCCAATCTAAGCCTATGCCAGAAAAAGCTGTGTATCTTTCATTTAAATTGAGTTCGCATGTTAATCCAAACGAAAAACCAACTCTGCTTCCATCTTTATTTACCACGAAACTAACCCCATTATCTTCTGCTTTCGAAGCTGTAGGTTTGAAAGTGTTAAAAGTAGGCCCTAAGAAAATGCCGAATCGATACTTTTCAAAGATTTTCTCTGAATTTGATTGTGCTTTTAAGGTGTTCATTTGAATTGCTATCGCAAACAAACTTAATAAGGCTAATTTTTTCATGTTTATTTTTTCTTTTATTTTAAGAATATTAAATCAAATTTGCGTTTCACTATATTTTTTATGATGGAAATTTCAACGGCGAAAAGACACTCAGGCGCAAAGTTATATGTATTAATCATTTGTTATCTTATTTTTATAGGTTTGTTTGCTTGTGAGTATCCTAATTCTCAAAAAAAAGTTAACACAGATCATATTCAGTACAATCCAAAATTTATTCGTTTCGATAAAGCATTGTTTGCCTTAGATACTAATCATATGATGCAATCTATCGATTCCTTAGGCAGTCAATATCCAGATTTCGCGTCAGTTTATTTTCAAGAAATAACGGGGCTTTCCGCAAAAGGGGATAGTACAGTTTTCAAAAATTCGGTGCTTGATTTTATAACTGACAAAGATTACAAAGGTATGATGGATACTGTGCTTGTTAAATATCCTAACACCCAAGAATTAGATAAAGCGATAGTCGATTTGTGTAAACATATAAAATTTTATTTTCCAGAGAAGCCATTGGGAGATGTTTATTATTTCGTTTCAGGACTTAATAGATGGAGTGCTGTAACGGTGGATAGTAACATAGCTGTAGGACTTGACATGCATTTAGGGAGAAATTATCCCTATTATGCTTCTGTAAGTGTACCCGCTTATCAAACTGCCCGATGTGAGCCTCAGTACATTCCGGTTAATATTGCGAAATCTGTTTTTGAGGACATGTTTGCGACATCGCCAGATGGGAAAAATTTATTGCAAATGATGATTGATAAAGGCAAGCAATTGGTATTTGCCGAATATTGTTTGCCCAATGAGAAAGATGAAATTCTGATAGGTTATACCGAAGCGCAACTGGCATGGTGTAAAGAGAATGAAGCTATGATTTGGTACTATCTCAGCAATCAAAAATTATTGTACTCGACACAATGGCAAGAAATATTGCGTTATGTAAGTGATGGTCCTAACTCAACAGGCATGCCGCCCGAGTCGCCAGGAAATATAGGGTCTTGGGTTGGTTGGCAATTGGTAAGAACTTATTTAAAAAATAATTCGAATGTGAAATGGACAGATTTAATGAAGGACAATACAGATCCACTTACATTTTTAAGAGCATCTAAATACAAACCCAATTAGGACTATTCAGATTTACTCTCATTTGATTTGTCTTGTTGCAATAATTCAATTTGCGTTTTGATGCTTTGATCATGAATGAGTTCGAAAAGTTTCTGTATAAAATCGGGTTTAAGTTGGTTGTTATTAGCCCAACCTGTTCGTGATTCCATAATCTCGCGCCAGCGTTCGACTTGATAAATCGGCATATTATGTTTGCCCTTGATGGCACCTAATTTTTTGACCCATTCCATACGTTTGCCCAATATATCAACTACTTCTGCATCCATCGAATCGAGTATTTGACGTATTTCTTCAATTTCTTCCGAAGCAGATTCCCCATTCGAATTAAGAATGATAAGAATGTAGATTATTTAAGCTAACTGAAGTGGCGTAATTTGTTGTTTCGCATCGCTGAGTGCAGCATCAGGATTGGGATGTGTTTCTATCATGAGACCATCGAAATCTAAGTCCATGGCGCGTTGTGCAACAGGCAGTAATAATTCCCGGTTGCCACAAATATGACTGACATCACAAATTATGGGAAGATCTTTATATCGACGTTTGAGTTCGATGGGTAGTGCCCAATTGGGCTTATTTCGATATTTACTGCTACTATCATACGATGAAAAACCACGGTGAATTGCAGCAAGATTTTCGATACCTACTTTTTGCATCCGCTCAATAGCGCCTGCCCATAATTCGATATCAGGATTGATAGGATTTTTTACAAGTACGCCAACATCATTTCCACGCAATGCGTCTGCGATTTCTTGCACTAAGAATGGATTCACGGTTGAACGCGCGCCAATCCAAACTGCATCCATTGCATACTTCAATGCTAATTCAACTTGCGAAGTGTTGGCTACTTCCACACAGATAGGGATAGATAATGTTTTTTTGAGTGTTTGTAACCACTTTAATGCTTCTTCGCCTCTGCCCTCAAAAAAGCCAGGCTTGGAGCGAGGTTTCCAAACACCAGCTCGAAACATATGAATGGGTAAAGTTTGAAAAGCTTGTGCAAGTGTTTGCAATTGTAATTCATCTTCTGCACCACAAGGCCCAGCGATTATATAGGGTTTGCTCGAACTAAAATAATTCATCTCGCGGCAAAGGTAATTGAAACGGTCATGCGAAAGCTTTAATGATGGAATGGATTGTGGCAAGGATTGAACGGATACCCCGCAAATGTAGCATAGCGGAATGCGGAGTATGAGTGAAAGCCTGTTTGCCACCCAAATAAAAATTCATTATTTTGAATAAAGCAATTTCAATGGCTTACTTTTGCGAGCATATCAAAGATTATATGATGCAAGAAACTGCCGTATTAACGCCTAAAGATTTTGTTACTGACCAAGAGGTTCGTTGGTGTCCGGGTTGTGGCGATTACAGTATTTTGAAGCAAGTGCAAACTGTATTGCCTACATTAGGTATTCCGCGTGAAAACATCGTGATTGTATCTGGCATTGGTTGTTCGTCGCGCTTTCCGTATTATACAAATACGTACGGTATGCATTCGATTCATGGAAGGGCAACAGCGGTGGCAAGTGGATTAAAAACGAGCAGGCCTGAATTGAGTGTTTGGATTGTGACTGGCGATGGCGATTCGATGAGTATAGGAGGTAATCATTTGATACACTTGTTAAGAAGAAATTTAAATGTTCAAATTTTATTATTCAATAACCAAATTTATGGTTTAACCAAGGGTCAGTATTCTCCAACGAGTGAGGAAAATAAAATCACCAAATCTACTCCTATGGGAAGTGTTGATCATCCTTTTAATCCGGGTGCATTGGCTTTGGGAGCCGACGCAAGTTTTTTTGCAAGAACCATGGATCGAGATGTGAAACATTTGCAAGAAATGATACGCCGCAGCGAATCGTTTAAAGGTACTAGTTTATTGGAAATTTATCAGAATTGCAACATTTTTAATGATGGTGCATTTGAAATATTTACTGAAAAATCGAGTAAGTTAGAGGAGACCGTTTTTGTAGAACATGGGAAGCCCTTGATTTTTGGTGGTGAGCAAAAGAAAGGCATAAGATTAAATGGTTTGCAACCTGAAATTGTAAATCTTGATGGAAATTTTTCAGAAAGTGATTTATGGATACATGATGAAAACGATTTGTACAAAGCTCAGGTTTTAGTTAGATTATTTGATAATCCAAGTTCAGAGAAACATTTTCCAAGACCTTTTGGAGTATTTTATGCCAATGAGAGAACTTGTTATGAAGATGCCATACATGAACAATTAGCGTTTGCTTTACAAACAAAGGGCAAAGGCGATTTAGACGCGTTAATCGCAGGTAAGGAAACTTGGACAGTATTATAAATCAAGTGAGTTTCATCATGAGGCAAATGCAATGGAAGTGTAGTAAGAATTTAACATTGCGTTGGATAGGATTCGGTTTTTTAATCATGGTTTTAGTTGAATCTTGTAGCCAAGATGATTTGTGTATTGAGCCTTCAATTGTAAATATGCAAACACGATTTCAGAGAGCGGATACGAATAAAACATTTCGAGATACTTTACTTGCAAATGCGAACCTATATTTCGGTGTAGATCAAAAGTATTTTGTGAATAGTAAAAAGCGAGCGGTGAATAGTTTTCCTTTGTCGCAAGCTGATGATAGTGTGAGAATTATTTTTCAATCAGATTCCAACTCAATAGTTGCAGAAACCATTGATACGCTTGATTTATATTACACGAGGAATTTGAATTTTATTTCTTCGGCATGTGGTTATCAAACGTATTATACCTTGCAAAAAGTAATTTATACGGAGCATATCATTGACTCAATTTATTTTAAGAATAAAGAAATTACATCGAAAGCAACTGATAATTTAAATATTGTGATTCGATAAAAACATGATGAGGCATTTATTACATATTCTTTTTTGCTTACTACTGAGCCATTCAATATTTGCAAGTGATGCTGATTCATTACCCAAAACGAAAGAGGCAAAATTTACTTTTCATATAATAGGCGTTGACGTTTCGAAAATTTTATTGGCTCCCTTTGTTAAGTCGAATCGAAGTATGGAGTTTAGCTATACCAGTAATTTAAAGCAAAATTTGTGGTTTACTACTGAGACAGGCATTGGTAATTCCTTCGTAGATAATGATTTCTTAAATTATAAAACTCAAAATTTTTTTACGAGGGTAGGTGTGGATAAAATATTATTCAACCCTGAATTCATAGGCGATTATAGCAACGCACTTATAGGAGTACGTTATGCGAATAGTTGGGTGCAAAGGGGTGAAGCAACCTATATTATCACAGATAGTATTTGGCGCTCCACTTCAGGTAATATAGGCAGCAATAATTTTATTGCACACTGGGCTGAACTAGTGGCTGGTTTTCGCGTAGAGTGGAAAAAGAGATTTTTTATTGGAACACAAATTCGATTTAAGACATTTTTGAATCCGAGTAGATTTGAATTATTGCAACCTAATTATTTGGCAGGTTTTGGTAGAGCCGATAGAGGATCAGCATTTAGCTACAATGTATTTTTAAGTTATGGCTTTGGAAGTAGAAAATAAGCTCATTTTACAATTTATTACCATATCCTAATGCAAAAAAGCTGAATTTTGCTTAATGCGAAGCAAGTTTCTATTTCTCACACTCTGTTTTATGCTTTTTCAACTTATAGTTGAAGCGCAATGCTCATTATGCACTAAAACGGCCGCCGGACTAGATGATAATGCGGCAAAAGGTTTGAATGCAGGAATTTTGTATTTAGCAGCTATGCCATTGGGTATCATGCTCTTTATCGGCTTACGATGGTATCGCTCTTATAAAAGCACAGTATAGTTTACATCATTATTTAAGGAAGATTTTTTTACAATTATTTTGGATTCAAATTACGATGAACTTAATGCCGGATTTCATTGAACAAGAAATTTAGTTAAAAGCACTATATGCTAGCAATTTGACGACTAATTGGCTCATTGATAAAATATTTTTTTTAATACCAGTAAATGCATAAATTTGGTAATTAAAATATAACATAAAATGAAAAAAATTTTACTATCCGCCTTTCTAGCCTGCGGAATTTTAGGAGCGAAAGCGCAACTTAACGATGGTATGAAAGCCATTGATTTTACTTTCACAGCTTTGAATAATGGCGGACAAGTTGTAAATCTATACAGCTGGCTTGATTCTGGGAAGTATGTCTTTCTTGATGTTTCTGCAACATGGTGTGGTCCATGTTGGAATTATCACAACACAAATGCCTTAAAAGATTTATACACACAACATGGACCAGGGTCGACAAGCAATGATGTTCGTGTTGTATTTGTAGAAGGTGATGGTACCACAGCTGACGCTCTTATGAGCGGCGGTACTGGCTCTCAAGGTAATTGGCTATCTGGAGCTAATTATCCAATGTGTAATCCGGCACAAGCTGCGGCCAACCAATTTAATGATGATTATGAAATTGGTTACTATCCTACAGTTTACATGATTTGCCCTGACAGAACAGTTAAAGAGGTGGGTACTTTAACAGCCGCTCAACTTTATGCTTTAGTTACACCAACTCCTCAATGTGCACCCAAAATCAATGTTGACGTGACACCTTGGACTTATGATGGTAAACTTATGACTTGTGATGGTAATTTTAACCTTACAATGACTATTAAAAATAGAGGTTTTGACCCCTTAACTAGCGCAACCATCAACGTAAAGAATGGTGCAACTACTGTTGCTTCTCAGCCTTGGACAGGAAATTTGGCTACCTATGCAACATCCTCTAACATAGTATTGCCACTTAGTGCTGTAAATCCAAGCTATGATTCACTATCTATTGAAGTAATCGCTACTGGTGATCAAATTGCGGCGAATGATAAATTTACAGTTCGAATTGACAACTATGCGCAATCTTCTGCAGCTGCATTGCCTTTAAACCAAAATTTTGATGCCTTAACAGCATACCCTACGCGCTTTGGTTTCGACAATGTAACATCGCAATCTAAATTTGGTTTTTATGATGGTATTAACGGGACAACTAAACTTGTGGGAGCATCTGGATCTAATACTAAAGCTATGTTTGTAGGTTTTTACAACACAGCCGCTAATGGTACAGGTATAACCGCAATTGGTAACTTCAATACGAATACTACTGCTACTCATTTAAATTTGGATTTCGATCTTGCTCATTGCCTGTATGATGGAAGTGAGAATGATAAATTAGAAGTAGTTGTATCAACAGATTGTGGTGCTACTTGGACAAGTAAATGGTCAAAAAGTGGCACTGCATTAGCAACACGAGCACCATTGGGTAACGCTTCTTTTATTCCAAAACTTAGTTCAGAATGGCGTAGTGAATCAGTTAATTTGAATTCAATAAAAAATAATCCAAATGCAATTGTTGGTTTCAGAATGACTTCTGGATATGGTAACTATGCTTGGATCGATAATATTAAGTTAGCAGGAAACTCATCACCAGCTTCTACGAACAATTTCAGTGAAAATTCTTTTGATATTTATCCAAACCCGACAACACAATTCGTGAATATTCGTGGTTTAGTAGGAGATGCATCTATCAAAATTACTGACATCATGGGACGTGTAGTAAAGACTTACAACTATAACAACATCAGCAATGAAATTACACTTGACGTTGCAGAATTAGTAAATGGTCAATATTTCGTTCATGTTTCACAAAATGAAAATAGTGTTGTAAAAGCAATCGTAATTGCTAAATAATACGAAGTAAAATAGGCTTTAAAATGGGGCTGTCCGACAAGGATAGCCCTATTTTTTTGTTTCGAACATAGTACATTTTGTAAATGTTTAAATTATACCCATTGAAATTTTGTAATACCGATCAATATTGCTGTAAGCTTCCTTCATAATCAACATAAATACCATCGGCACAGACAGACCAATTTTTCGTACCTCAAATGTTCTTAACAAAATAACAATCGGCATTTATCTCGACAAATTTGTCCGGACAAGATTTGGTTTGCATCACAAATCACATCGGTATAATTAGTATCGAATCCAACGTATGATCTAGGTCTAATCATACTCTAGCCAAAGAGACTCTAGGGAAATATCAGTTTGCAGCAAATCATCGTTGATGTCAATTAGCTTTAATCCGTAATCCTAATTTATATTTACGTCTTACATGAAATACACTGATTTAACGATAGAGGAAGCACGGAAAATTGTGCAAGATACGCGTGTTACGACAGTTGTAAACTCGCTCATCAAAAAAGGATTAGTGAGTGTTTATGAGAATACCCAAGACCTCTATAAGGCTAAAAAGGAAACTTATATTTTCTTGCATGAAAACTTTGAAGATGAGAACCGGTTAAAATCACTATTTGAAGTACTTGAGAAAAAACCGCAACAGCTCAATATTATATTAGCTTATTTGCATTTGCAACAAAGCCATCAAAAAGTATTATTAAAAGAATTATTAACTCATAGTGGTGCTACTTCTGCGCAAGTAAACACTTTAGAGAAGAAGGAAATTTTATATCGTAAACAATTATCGGTTGATAGAATATTATTTACCGATGACAAGCCCACGCTAAGAAACGAATTATCGGGTTTGCAGCAAAATGCTTTGCAAGAAATTAAATTGGGTTTCCAAGAAGAGAAGCCTGTATTACTAAAGGGCATTACAGGTAGCGGTAAAACACATATTTATATTGAGCTAATTCAAGACGTGATCGCCAACGGGAAACAAGCACTTTATTTACTACCTGAAATTGCTTTAACGGCACAAATCATTCGTAAGTTGCAAGCTGTATTTGGTAATCGAATTGGGGTATATCATTCGCGTTTTAGTAATAATGAAAGAGTAGAAATTTGGAAACATGTACAAAACAAAACCTGTGGTGTGATTATTGGTGCAAGGTCATCACTGATGTTGCCTTTTCATAATTTAGGTTTAATCATCATCGATGAAGAGCATGATACATCATACAAGCAACAAGAGCCAGCTCCACGCTACCATGCCCGAGATGCGGCTGTAGTATTGGCATATCAATGCAAGGCAAATGTCCTTTTAGGTTCTGCTACACCTTCTTTAGAGAGTTATTATAATTGTAAGAATGGGAAATATAAATTGGTTTTATTAACCGAGCGATTTGGAACTGCCACATTACCCAATATCGAGTTGGTAGACATGAAGGAAGAGAAAGCTAAAAACCCAAAACAAGGCATTTTTTCCAATCGATTAATTAGCGCGATTCAAGATAGTTTGCTTCAAAAGCGGCAAGTCATCTTATTTCAGAATCGCAGAGGATATTCGCCGCTACTCATGTGTAATCATTGCAGTTGGATTCCACATTGTAAGTATTGTGATGTCGCTCTTGCCTATCATAAATCAAATGACAAACTACATTGTCACTACTGTGGTAATCAATCTGCTGTTATTAAAAGTTGTGCGGCCTGTGGCAATGGGAAATTAGTGAGTAAAAGTTTTGGCACAGAAAAAATCGAGGATGACATCAAACAGGTTTTCCCGAATGCGCGTGTACAAAGATTTGATACAGATAGTTTGCGAAATAAGAATAAGTACTATGAGGTAATTCAAAAGTTTGAGAAAAGAGAAATTGATATTTTGGTGGGAACACAAATGCTCGTGAAAGGCTTAGATTTTGAAAATGTAAATTTAGTAGCTGTATTAAGTGCCGACAGTTTGCTTTCTCATCCTGATTTTAGGGTGAATGAAAGATGCTTTCAACTCATTGAACAAGTGAGTGGCAGGGCAGGTCGAAAAGATGTGGAGGGTAGGGTATTAGTACAAACATATCAAACAAATCATCCCATTTTGCAACACGTACTTACCCATGCTTACGAGAACTTTTATCAGGAAGAAATGGATGGTCGATCTGAATTTCAATATCCGCCTTTCACCAAGCTTATTCGTATTACGCTCAAACACAAAGACCAGCTTGTAGTTATGAATGCCGCACGTCAATTGTATCAAGTCTTAGGCGAACTACCCAAGACTAATATATTTGGACCTGCAGAGCCTGACATCAATAGGATTCGCAATCAGTATATACAAGAAATATTACTAAAGACGCATCGTGAGAACACAAATTTGGTGGTTGTAAAAAATATAGTTCAGGAGCAAGTGAAAATGTTACGTCTTACTAAAGGATTTTCGAATGTGTTTGTCATCATTGATGTTGATCCTTTTTAAACGAGATTTTGCCATTTGCATTTTCAACTGCAAAATTTTGTTTCATCAAGCTAAATTGCGTTTTCGGACATAAAGGCATTGTTAATTAAGTAGTTGTGTTTAAAAGCAGAAGCTGTGGTTGCTCATTTCATTTACTTTTGCACCAAACATTACGTAATGAAGAAAATCTATCTTTTTCTCCTCTGGGGATTATTTGCTAGTAACGCAATTTGCGCACAAAGCATTAATCAATCTACTGAATTAATTCGCGCCAATGACTTTCAAATTTCGAGACCGCTAACTGAAATTTTTAAAGACGGTCCGTTCGAAAGAATTATCGATAAAGAAAGGATAAAAGAATCTAAAGATAGAGAAAATCGTAAACCTATTAAATACAAGTACACAGCTCGTGATGGCGAGAAATATGGTAATGATATTAATAACATTCAAACGAAAATGGGTGAAAGAGAAGGGGCTACCACAAGAGTAAATGTTGCGGGTCAAACGGCAAGTGGCTTTCGCCCATTTGACCCTTCAGGATCTGTTGGTCCTAACCATTATATTCAAATGATTAATTCAACTACTTTTCGAATTTATAACAAATCTACAATGGCTATCATGCTAACTGGCACATTAGGCAACCTATGGTCGCCAGCAACTGGCAATAATGGTGATCCTATTGTTATGTATGATAAAGCGGCTGATAGATGGTTTCTAGCACAATTTGGGAATAGCACAGATAAGCGTATTTACATTGCTGTTTCCACCACACCAGACCCTTTAGGAACTTATTATACCTATACGTATACTTCCGCGCAATTCCCCGATTATTTGAAATTTTCAGTATGGCCAGATGCTTATTACATGACCTCTAATCAACCACAACAGAAAGTATTTGCATTTAATCGAACAGAAATTTTAGCTGGGACGCCTTCCGCTAGATCTGTTGTAGTGAATTATAATCCGCCAGTTCCTGCCGGTTTCTTTTGTCCTTTGCCAGCCGATGCGGCAGACGGCACTTTACCACCCACGGGAACGCCATGCCCAATTTTTTCTTATTCAGATAATGGTTGGGGTTCAGGTTATAATGATGCGGTGAATATTTACGATATGAATGTGAACTGGACACCAACTGTACCAACTGCAACC
>JBIIJE010000155.1:0-5263 GCA_044234005.1 Chitinophagaceae bacterium
CATGCACAAACAAAAATATTTATTATGAAACAAGGCTTACATCCAGAAGAATTTCGCTTCGTAATTTTCAAAGACATGAGTAATGATGATGCATTCTTATCTCGTTCAACAGCTAAATCTAGCGAAGTGATGAAATGGGAAGATGGTAACGAATATCCAGTGATTAAATTGGAGGTTTCTAACACATCTCATCCTTTCTACACAGGTAAGAATGTATTGTTAGATACAGCAGGTCGTATTGATAAATTCAATAAGCGTTACGCCAAAAAGAAATAATTTTTTCTATTCTAAACTTAATATGAAAAGAGTTCGTGAAGGACTCTTTTTTTTATTTTTACCTAATTAATATATTTGAAATTATGCACTACGCCAGCATCGAAAACTTAAGTAAATCCTTTGGGGTTCGTACTCTTTTCACGGATATTACTTTTCATATTTCTGAAGGAGATAAAATCGCAATTATCGCGCGTAATGGTTTTGGTAAATCCACTTTATTGCACATTTTAGCAGGCACAGATTATGCTGATAGTGGTACAACCTGGATTCATAAAGACATTAAATTGGTGATGTTGCAGCAAGAAAATAAGTTTCGCGAAGATGCTTCGATCTGGGATAATATATTATCCATGGATCATGAAACGGTTCGAGTTGTAAAAGCCTATGAGCAATATCTCGAGTCGGGCGAAGATGATGCGGATAAACTTCAACATTTATTAACGCGCATCGACGAGTTAGAAGCTTGGAATTTCGAAAATGAATTACAACAAATTGTAAGCAAATTAAAAATTCAAAATTTGCAGCAAAAAGTAGGCACTTTAAGTGGTGGGCAAAAGAAAAGAATTGCACTTGCGCAATCTTTAATTGAAGCACAGTTGTATCAAGGTAAATGTTTACTTGTGATGGACGAGCCTACCAATCACCTTGATGTAACCATGATCGAATGGTTGGAGGATTATTTGAGCGCACAAAAAATGACACTCTTAATGGTAACCCATGATCGATATTTTTTAGATCAAGTGTGCAACGAAATTATAGAAATAGATCAAGAGAAAGTATATATACATCAAGGAAACTATGAGTTTTATCTGTCGCAAAAAGCACATCGAATTGAAGTTGCCTCGAGCGAACTGCAAAAGGATAAAAATATTTTCAGGAAAGAGCTTGAATGGATGCGTAAGCAACCTAAAGCGAGAACCACCAAATCCAAATCACGACAAGATGCGTTTCAGGATGTGGAAGATAGAGTAAAATCTAAGAAAATTGATACTGATGTGCAGCTTCAGGTGAAAATGACAAGGTTGGGTGGTAAAGTGCTTGAAATGAAAAAGGTTTATAAGTCATATGGAGATAAGAAAATTATGCAAGGCTTTGATTATACATTTAAACGTGGCGAGCGAATTGGTATAGTTGGTAAAAATGGCGTAGGTAAAAGTACTTTTCTGCAAATTGCTTTGCAACAAATGGAGCCTGATAGTGGTAAGGTAAATCATGGCGACACGGTTGTTTTTGGTCACTTCTCACAAGAAGGATTGCAATATAAAGAAGATAAGCGCGTGATTGATTATGTAAAAGATTTTGCAGAATTTTTTCCAATGGCCGATGGTACAAAATTAGGCGCCGCAAAGTTTTTAGAGCGCTTTGCTTTTACACCTGAGCAACAGTATACTTACTTAAGCAAATTGAGTGGTGGTGAAAAACGTCGATTACAATTGCTCGCAATTTTATTTAAAAATCCTAACTTCTTAGTCTTAGATGAACCTACCAATGATTTGGATTTGCAAACATTACAAATCCTTGAAGAATTTTTATTGGATTTTCAAGGTTGTATTTTATTAGTCAGCCACGATAGATATTTTATGGATAAGTTAGTAGAACATTTATTTGTTTTTGAAGGTGAAGGTGTAATCAGTGATTTCCCAGGAAACTATACTCAATATCGAATTGAAGAAGAACGCAAAAAAGCAAACCCTTCGGAAGAGGTATTGGCAAGCAAAATAATAAAAGGAACATCTCTCACACAAGAAATTAATATTGAAAAAGTAGAAGAAAAGAAATTAGTGGCTCCTCGAAAAATGAACTTTAATGAAAAGCGCGAATTTGAGCTGATTGAAAAAGAAATGCCTCAGTTGGAAAAGGAAAAGTTAGAAGTTGAATCATCAATGTCTAGTGGGAGTCTTTCATTTGAACAATTACAGCAAGCATCGGCACGCATCACTGAAATTATTGGCTTGTTAGAGGCTAAAGAAATGCGTTGGCTTGAATTGAGTGAAATGCAAGTTTAATTTTGACTAGTCTTCAATTATTTCGCCTAATAAAGTTCCTGAAGTACATGAAGTAATTTTCACCATCACGTAGTCGCATTTCTTTGAATTTCCTTTTGGGAAAATTACCATTTTATTTTTATCTGTTCTGCCATTATGATCCAATGGGTTCTTTTTTGATGGACCTTCCACAAGCACGCGATAAGTTTTTCCAACATCAGCTTGATTGCTCGCATGGCTATTTTTTCGATGCAAAGTAATTATTTCATCAAGCCTTCTTTGTTTGATATCTTCGGGTACATCATCTTCATAACGTCGAGCTGCTAAAGTACCTGGACGTTCGCTATAGGCATACATGTACGCTAAATCAAATTTACAATCTCTAATTACCTGTAAAGTTTCTTGATGGTCTTCTTCTGTTTCGCCACAAAAGCCAGTAATAATATCTGTACTAAGGCCGCAATCAGGAATAATCTCAAAAATTCTTTTCACTTTATGCATATACCACTCTTTGGTATAGGTCCTGTTCATCAACTGTAAAATTCGTGTGCTACCGCTTTGTACGGGTAAATGAATGTAATTACAAATATTATCATACTTAGCAATAATATGTAGAACATCATCTGTTATATCTTTTGGATGAGAAGTACTAAATCGAACACGTAATTCTGGATGAATTAAGGCAACACGTTGCATTAAATTGGCAAAGGTTACTACCTCATTGGTAATCTCATTTTCCCAGCGATACGAATCTACATTTTGTCCCAATAAAGTAACCTCTCTATAACCTTGTTCAAACAAATCTTTTGCTTCGTTTACAATAGATTCCGCATCTCTACTTCTTTCTCTACCTCTTGTAAACGGAACCACGCAAAAACTGCACATATTGTTACAGCCACGCATAATACTTACAAAACTGGTAACCCCATTACCATCTAATCGAACCGGATTGATGTCGCCATAAGTTTCTTCTCGACTCAATAATACATTTACCATTTTTTGACCATCCTCGGCTTCTGCGATTAAGCTAGGCAAACTTCTGTAAGCATCTGGTCCAACAACCAAATCAACGAGTTTCTCTTCTTCCAGCAATTTTTCTTTCAGTCTTTCAGCCATGCAGCCCAATACACCAACAAGTAGTTGTTTGTTTCGTCTTTTCAATCCTTTAAAATGCGTAAGTCTATGTCTTACTGTTTGTTCGGCTTTATCTCGAATTGAACAAGTATTTAATAAAATTAAATCAGCTTCTTCAAAATGCTTGGTGGCACCGTATCCAACTTCGTGCAAAATTGAGGCAACAATTTCGCTATCGTTGAAATTCATGGCGCAACCATAGCTTTCGATGTAGAATTTTTTGGAAGCCTCTTGATTTACACTTGATTCCAAGGCTGAGCCTTGTAAATTTTCATCTATAACTTTATCAGCAATTTCGAGCATAGGTGCAAATATAGGATAAGTCTATCTTGGGTATTTTAATTAAGTTTAAGTAATTTTTATGACATTACTACCGATTAATAGGTAACTTTGGCACTTATAAATATTATGCTTACAAGTCAAGAACTTCAATCTCTAAAAAATAGATTTGGTATTATTGGTAACGATGCCTCTTTAAATTATGCATTAACGGTTGCGCTGCAAGTTGCCAATACCGATTTGACTGTACTTATTCAAGGCGAAAGTGGGGTAGGTAAAGAGGTTTTTTCTCAAATAATACATTCTCAAAGTGCTCGAAAGCATAATTTATTCATAGCGATTAATTGTGGCGCTATTCCAGAAGGAACTATCGACAGTGAATTATTCGGGCATGAGAAAGGAGCGTTTACAAGTGCTACTGAAAGCCGGAAAGGTTACTTTGAAACTGTGAATGGGGGCACAATTTTCTTAGATGAAATAGGTGAAATGCCTCTAGGTACTCAAGCAAGATTATTGCGTGTGCTAGAAGCTGGAGAATATATTCGTGTTGGATCCTCGAAGGTTCAAAAAACAGACGTGCGTGTAATTGCTGCCACAAATAAAGATTTATTGCAGTTGGTAAATGCAGGTCGTTTTCGTGAAGATTTGTATTATAGATTGAGCACAGTGCCTATTCGAGTGGTTGCCTTACGCGAGCGAAAAAACGATATTCCGCTATTGTTTCGTAAATTTTGTGTGGATTTTGCCGATAAATATAAAACTACACCTATACAATTAACCGACGATGCAAAAATTATATTAACGCAATATCGTTGGCCTGGAAATATTCGTGAGTTGAAAAATGTAGCGGAACAAATGTCTGTGCTTTCAGAAAACAAAATGATAGGTACTGAAGAATTTAAGTACTTTTTACCACAACAACAAGAAACTATGCCTATGCTTTCTGATCGCGTAAATAGGCAAAGTGGTGGCAATGATTTTGCCAATGAAAGAGAGATTTTATACAAGCTTTTTTTTGATATGAAAAAGGATGTAAATGATTTGAAGAAAATGTTTTTTGAGATTGCCCAGAATCCTTCTTTGGCTACTAATTATTCAGAAACCTATCATGCAAACGAAAAAGGTTATATGCCATTTGGTAATGAGATGAATCCAAATTCTAATTCAATTATAATAAGTAATGCTGAGCACCAAAAAATAGAATCGGTTCATCCGGTTGAAGAGAATCTGAATTTAGCAGAACATGAAAAAGATTATATTTTAAAAGCACTCAAAAAACATCGAAATCGAAGACGAGATGCTGCAATGGAATTAGGTATTTCTGAAAGGACTTTATATCGAAAAATAAAAGAGTATGATTTGGAAGACTAGGAAATTACTGATAGCTTTTTTTTTACTTTTTATTTTTACAAGATGTGGTGTGTATAGCTTCACAGGCGCCGCTATTGAAGGTAAAACCATCAATATTCACTTCATAGAAAATAATGCGCGTTTGGTGGCACCAACACTTAGTCCAACTTTTACTCAAAAATTACGACAACGTATTTTATCGCAATCATCTTTAGCCCAGCTAGATAAAGAGACGACTG
>JBIIJE010000049.1:0-18261 GCA_044234005.1 Chitinophagaceae bacterium
CATAACTAAATCTATTTAAGTTTTGTGAGTTATGAGCATCTTGTACATAATTATCAGGGCTTAGCATACGACCTACATTTGGGTCATATAAGCGAGCATTCATATTGATTAAATCAAAAGCTGGTACATGTTCATGTCCTGTGTAACCTCGATAAAGCCAAGTGGGTGGGTATGCTATGCCTGTATAGTTCCAATCGGTTGGGTTTAGCATAGTATGTAATTTATTTACTCGCTAAGTTAACAGCATATTAATTACCTAATTGTTAATCTGACATTTTTTTAAAAAAATAATTTTCATCTCAAAAAATAATTTTTCTCTGTTTACGTTTTAGCTAATTGTTACCTCAAAAAAAAACACTGCATGATAAAATTGCTACCTATTTTTTAACCTCTAAATATTAAATAAAATGCCAGTAACAAACATTTCCGCAGCCCTAACTGCTGCACAAGTCACAGCCATCAATGGCGCTTAACACCATCCGTACCAACTTACCTTTTTTGGTAAATCTTACCGCCGAAGAACGATTAGCCCTTAGCAAAATGGGCGAAATTGGGTACAACTACGTAACCCGCGCGCTCGATTATGCACAAGGCAATGCGGGCATTTTGCCACCCAACTTTAATCTTACCGAAGCGCAAAAAGATTTAAAACTCGTAAACGACATCAGACCCATTATGCAACAAGTAGCCCAACTGCTCGAAGCCATCGACGATACCATGATGATGGCTGGCATTGAAGCTAAAGATTTTGCCGACAAATTTTATGCTCTTGCCAAATTACAAGCAGGCACCAATACACCAGGCATGGATGTAATTGTAAGCGACCTTGCTACTTTCTACGAAAAAAGCAGCGAAAGCACCCCAACTCCTCCCAACGAGTAACAGTTGATGATTGAAAAAGCGACTTGCAGACAATTTTGCAGGTCGTTTTTTTCGCTTAGCTGACAAACTTATCTTCGGAAGATAGATATGCATCTTCGGAAGATAGATACGCATCTTGTACAAGATAGATACGCATCTTCGGAAGATAGATACTTATCTTAGGTAAGATAAGAACACATCTTCGGAAGATAGATACTCACCTTCGGAAGATAGGTACGCATCTTCGGAAGATAAAAATGTCAGGTTTTTACGCAACGCTTCTGTCAATTCTTACTTTTTTAAAACAAAAAACATGCCCTACGAAAATATTAATGCAAAATTGAATGACGAAACTGTGATTCAAATTCAAAAAATGCTTGATGAAATACAGAATCAACTTCCCTTTCTGATTAATCTTACACCTGATGAAAGAAAACAAAAAGGTCCTTATAATCGTAAACGCGATTTGTTTAATCAAAAGGCTTTTGAAATAGCACGCGACAATGCCAATTTATTGCCGTCAAATATAGATTTGATAGCTTGGCAAGCCGATAGAAAATTGCTTGCGCAACTCAATCAACTTCAAAAATCAATAGCACAGTTGCACGAAGGTGTTGGAGATACCATTATTGCTTTACAAACTGAAGTAAGCAAAACCTCATCCTTATATTTTAAACTACTCAAGGTTATGGCTAAGCTAAATATACCTGGCATTGATGCAATGCTTGAAAGCTTGCGAAAGAAATGATGATTATCGAAAATCCCCTCATCTCCAAATCCCCTCATCTTCAAATCTTCAAATCAACCCATCTTCAAATCCCCTCATTTCCAAATCCCCTCATCTTCAAATTCCCAAATCTCTAAATTGAGTTAACGATTTGTATTTTATTTTACTTGTAACATTTTCATTGCTTTGAAACTATAAATTTGCCGCACGAAAAAAATACAAACATGTCAAACATTACATTTACAATGATTAAGCCCGATGCAGTAAAAGCTGGGCATATTGGTAACATTTTAGCACACATCAACAAAGCAGGATTCCGTATCAAGGCCATGAAAATGACAAAACTTTCGATGGAAACGGCTGGCAAATTTTACGAAGTACATAAAGAGCGTCCTTTTTATGGTGAACTTTGCACCTTCATGAGTAGCGGACATATTGTTGCAGCTATTTTAGAAAAAGACAATGCTGTTGCCGATTTCCGCACCTTAATTGGAGCTACAGATCCTGCTAAAGCTGATGAAGGAACTATTAGAAAATTGTATGCTACAAGCTTAGGTGAAAACGCTGTACACGGTAGTGATAGTGATGAAAATGCACTTATTGAAGGAAGCTTTTTCTTCAGCGGTATGGAGCAATTCTAAAGAACCAATTAGGGATTGCTGAGTAAGGTTGAAAACAAAATTTAGTCTCATTAGTATGACCGAATGCATCATTGTAATACCGAAATGCTATTAAGCTTTAATAGAAATCCATTTGGTATTATTTGATGATTGCACTAAATATCTATGTATCTGAATTTAGAATATTAGCTTCTCATTTCTTCGTCGGTGGCATTGACGCGAGATGAGATTTAAAGACTATTTACATGATAGAAAGAACTCTTATCCAAAATATTAGCATCGTAAATGAAGGACAAATAACTGTTGCTGATTTACTTATTGTCGATGATTTAATTCAATCAATCGGTCAACAAATCGATGCTAAAAATGCAAAAGTAATTGATGGGACTGGCAAGTATTTGTTTCCCGGTATTATTGACGGACAGGTTCATTTTCGTGAGCCAGGATTAACACATAAGGGTGACCTCTACACTGAAAGCAAAGCGGCTATTGCTGGTGGCGTGACTTCTTTTATTGATATGCCCAATACATTTCCGAATGCATTAACCATCGACATATTAAATGAAAAATATAGAATTGCCTCTGAAAAATCATTGGCTAATTTCGGATTCTTTTTAGGTGTGAATGGCGACAACCTTGATGAAGTAATTAAACTAGATACTTCGAAACTATTAGGTGTTTCAGATGATGGACTTTACTTTACAAAAAAAGGAAATCTACTTGCCGATAATCCTGAAACAATGGAAAAACTTTTCAGCAACTGCAAATCCATTATTGCCATCCATTCTGAAAAAGAACAAATAGTTGAAGAAAATGAAAACATTTATCGTGAAAAATATGGCGAAAATGTACCCATTGAATTTCATCCAATGATTAGAAGCGAAAGGGCTTGCTACGAAGCAACCAAAACAGCCATTGATTTAGCGAATAAGCACCAAGCACGTCTTCATATTTTGCATTTGACAACAGAAGCAGAAACACATTTGTTTAAAAATGATATTCCGCTAAAAGAGAAAAATATAACAACAGAAGTTTCGGTTCATCACTTATGGTTTTCAGACAAAGACTACAAACGCTTGGGCACATTCATAAAATGGAACCCCGCCATAAAAACAGAGAAGGATAAAAAAGGGCTACTCAAAGCTTTGTTAGACGATAGAATAGACATCGTAACTACAGATCACGCACCTCATACATTAGATGAAAAACAAAAGCCTTATTTCCAGTCGATGTCAGGTGCCCCTATTATTCAACATTCGTTGAACATCATGCTGGAGTTTTTCAAACAAGGTTTGATATCATTGGAAAAAATTGCTGAAAAGATGTGTCATAACCCTGCAACACTTTATAGTATTGAAAAACGAGGTTTCATTCGAGAGGGTTATTTTGCAGACTTAACTATTGTTGACTTACATGCAACCTGGACAATTGATAAGCATAATCTATTATCAAAATGTGGTTGGTCACCACTGGAAGGAACAACTTTTCAAACGAAGGTAACTCACACCTTTGTAAATGGGCATTTAGTTTATGACAATGGACAATTTAATGAAATCCAAAAAGGACTAGCGTTGACCAAGATTCCACATTAGAAATCTGTAATCTGAATTAAACACTGATGTTGCCGTTGTAAATGGGACTGTAGTATAACGGCGTTAATTTATTACATTAGGATTTACTAATTCCTCCCAATATTCTGCAGCACGCCGTGTATGAGGTATTACAATGGTTCCACCCACTATGTTCGCAACTGCAAATACTTCGTACAATTCGTCGGTAGTTAGCCCAAGTTCATGACATTTCCCTACATGATACTTTATACAATCATCGCATCGTAATACCATAGATGCTACCAAGCCTAGCATTTCTTTTGTCTTAATTGACAATGCACCTTCTGCATATGTATTGGTATCAAGATTGAATAAACGATTGATGACTTTATTTTGCTTCGATAAAATAATCTCATTCGTTTTAGTACGATACGCGTTAAAATCGGTTTCTAAGGGTCCCATAATTTTTATTTTTTAAAATTACTATTTGCTTGTTGAAAATTTCGATAAATATTTTGTGATCCAAGGTATTTCGCTGAGGTAAAAAAGCGATGGTAAAAGTAAGGCTATAAATAGACTTTTATATCGAACTAAGGCACCGGCATTCGGCACTGAGTACCCGATAAACAATAATACACTTAAACTTAGAAAAAGTAACATCAGTGGCATGCTATGATTAAAATTTTTTCGTTTTAAATAAAACAAGCTTATACCGATTAATAAAAGCACAAGATAATTGTCCAATGCTGCGACCCTATATTTCCAGGGGCCATTCCAATCAAAATTTGGCTTTGTAAATACATGATTTAAAGCAATCGGGAAAAGGTCTATAAAACTTCCAACGGAATTATCAAGATGAGGCAATCTCATATCAGAATATCCACGTATCGCAATAAACTCTGTTTGCCTGTTTACAACTAGTTGCATTGGATCTATCCTTGGATTTATGCTTTTTAAATTAAAAAACAATAAAAACCCGAGACCATATGCCAAGCAAAAACTAGTGAGCTTCGACTTTGCTGTAATTAACCACATGAGATAAGGAGGTAGCAAACATATGAAATAGAAATAGCGCATGAAGAGCAAAAACAATAGTACAAGTAGAATACCAAACAAGTACTTGACTTTAAACTGTATTTGATTAAGATGTGTTAAGTACACTAAAGCCCCTACTCCACTCAATATCCAGCCATCTTTATGTATACCACTACACCAAAATATTATAGATGGAATTAAAAAAATGCCCAATAAAAATAAATACTTCTTTTGAGGTTGCATTGTATAAAATGTTTTATACAAAAGGAGCTGACCTATAAAGAACAAAAAATTATAAAAAATCGCATTGGTATATAAATTTCCTAGACTAAAAAGGTTGGCAAAAGTCATGTATTTAGTATGAAAAAGCACGCCTAGATTATTCCATCTAACCATGTTTTGCTTTTCTAAAAAATTGAGGTGTCCTACCACACTATCCCAAGTAAAAATCCATTCGTCGATAAATGCTACAAAAGATTTCTTTAGCAATGAAAGCTCCAGCAAAGATAAACGTTGATAGTATGTCATATCGTTGGTTATATACTCATTCGAATGAATATATATACTAATACAAGCGCCAATAATTTTCAAAAGAAATAAAAAGGTTACAATTCGGTATGAGAAGCCCGTGTCATTGTGAAGACGATACACATGAATGATGTAACAAAACAGTATTATGTAGAAAATAAAAAATACGAATTCCAAGTTTCGAAGATAATATGCTTCTTAAAAAAAGAAAACTCTATTTTATAAAGGTAGTATCAGCACTTCCTTTAGTATCAATATTAATGATCATGATTTGTTTAATGCGTTTACCAGATTCGGTATACTTAATATTATCTTCAGAATCATCCTTTGTTTCACCTTTCGCAACTGCTTGGCTATTTAAAGTGACCTTACTTGATAATTCGCTAATCTTAACTTCCGACAAATTTTCATTCTTTGAAACATCGTTCTTAGCCGAGCTTGAACTTGGATTCTCAGCTATTGATTCAGCATATCGAGGGTTAGATTTAATTGGCATATTCAAATCCATCAAATCAGCCTCTCTGGGCAAATTTGCGACACGGTTATTCAACCAATAAGAATTGCGTAAATAAACTTCAGAAGCGTAGTAAATAAATAAGCAATGCCCACCTTGAATTCGATCAATAATCTTAGGAGAAAGCTCAACAGGTAAAGCTGGGCAACCATGACTACGACCTATTCTCTTATGGTCTTTTGCAAATTGTTCACTTACATAATCAGCTGCATGTATCACTATGCCTCTATCAAAGGCATTATTATTGAAATTACCATCCAACCCATTCAACTTTAATGAATAACCATTGCTTCCTTCATAAATTTCGCCAGTTGAATAAAATCCTAGACTGCTTTGATGAGAATCATGTGTGTTCGAAAACTCAGTGGCAAATTCTTCACCGGTTCCACTTCCATGAGCTACCAATGAATTGAAAAGAACTTTTTTATTTTTGATATCGATTACCCAAAGCCTTTTTTCATTACTTGACATTGAAAAATCGCAGATAGATAAGGTGGCTTGGTTCATTATTTTGCCTGCCTCAAGCATATTCAAATAACCATGAAATCCTTTTTTGAAAACTTCAAAGGAAAGCTTATTCATACGTTGAAACTTCAATTTGTCATACACATATTTTATGTATCGATCTGATTTGCTCACGAGGGTATTTTCAGCCTCGGTCTCAAGATTTTTTTTCGCGGATACGTCAAAGGAAAGCGTTAAGATTAAACTTAACAAACTGAAAAATATGTGTATTGTTTTTTTCAATTTTAATTCAATTGCTTTGATATATTATTTTCTTTGCTTCGAGCGACAGTAAATATAACGATAATTGATATCTTTTATTGTTGCAAATCGTTTAAAATTAGATAAAACTCTAAAAACTAACGGCGAAATAACAATCAGGCCTTGCTCTCCAGCACCTTTTTAACGGCTTTAACAATTGCATCAGCCGTTAAGCCATATTTCGCAAGAAGTTCCATTGGCTTTCCGCTTTCGCCAAAAGTATCATCAACAGCTACATATTCTTGCTTACAAGGATGATGTTGGGCAGCTACTTGAGCTACACTATCGCCTAAGCCCCCATTGCGCTGATGTTCTTCTGCTGTAACAATTGCATTGGTTTTCCGAATTGATTTTAAAATAGCTTCTACATCAAGAGGTTTGATGGTATGAATATTAATTAAGTCGCAGGTAATACCTTCTGCGGCCAATATTTCTGTAGCTTTCATGGCTTCCCAAACCATATGTCCACATGCGAAAATACTTGCATCATTCCCTTCATTGATTTGTTGTGCTTTACCTATTTCAAATTGAGTATCAAGGGGTGTAAAATTCGCCCATTTTACTCTTCCAAAACGTAAATAAACGGGGCCATTGTATTCTGCAATAGCCTTAGTCGCTGCTTTTGTTTGATTAAAATCACATGGCACTATCACGGTCATTCCAGGTAACATTTTCATCATACCAATATCTTCTAAAACTTGATGGGTTGCTCCATCTTCACCTAAAGTCAATCCCGCATGTGATGCACATATTTTTACATTCTTGTTGCTGTAAGCGACACTTTGCCTTATTTGATCATAAACACGAGATGTGCTAAAGTTAGCGAAGGTTGTTGTATAAGGTATTTTACCGCCTATAGTTAAACCCGCTGCCACACCTATCATGTTCGCTTCCGCAATACCGCATTGTATAAATCTTTCAGGAAAATCTTTCATAAAAGCATTCAGTTTTAGCGAACCTGCCAAATCGGCCGTTAGTGCCACCACATCAGGGTTAACACTTGCTATTTCATGAATGCCTTCTCCAAATCCAGCCCTGGTTTCTTTCTCGTTTTGTAATGGAAAATCTTGAAGCATGTGCAAAAGTAAGGATACAACTTCGCATCATAAAGCAAAATTATTCACACTAGCATATAAGCAGAATCAAAGTCGATTCCCTTACTTTTGAAAGATGAATTATGCAATTATTGTAGCAGGTGGTAGTGGCCAAAGGATGAATTCAGAAACACCTAAGCAATTTTTAATGTTGTCTGGGAAACCGATTATATGTCACACAATTCTTGCGTTTGTAAAAGCGATTCAAGACATTGAAATTATTTTGGTATTACCAGCCGCACATTTTGATAAGTTAGATTTAATACAATCTCATCTCAATCTTTCAACCCCGCTAAAAATTGTTGCAGGGGGCAATACAAGATTTCATTCTGTAAAAAATGGATTAGATGCGATTCTAAACGATGAAGGCATTGTATTTATACACGATGCGGTTCGTCCAATTATAGATACAAATCTGATATTACGTTGTGAATTAAATGCTGAAAAATTTGGGAATGCAATCCCATGTATTTCAGTGAATGATACTTTACGAAAAATAGATGGAGATTTCTCTACCCATGTAGATCGAGCAAATTATAGAATCATACAAACACCCCAAACCTTCCAATTAGCACAAATTAAAAAGGCTTTCGAAACCGAGTATAAAGATACATTTACTGATGATGCAAGCGTAGCAGAACAAGCAGGGTATTCAATACATCTCACAGAAGGTTCGATACAAAACATCAAAATCACTACTCCATTCGACTTGCAACTCGCAACAATTTACTTAAATAATTAATTTGAAGTTAGGCCCACAATTCGTAAATTACCAGAAAACTTCCCTTTCTTTAATTCTTCAATTGTTTTTACATCGAAAGGAACTCGGCCTACATATTCTTCAGCACGTGATGAGAAGATACCAAATACTTCACGATATCCTGTTCCATCTTGGCCATCAAATCTGAAATTTGTGTAATTAGGTTTTATCTGATCGGCGGTGAGTCCACCTTGTGCTGTGGTAACATCAATATATGTTTTAAGCTCTTTACCGCCCGCTTGAATATAAATGTCTGGAGTGTCAACATATCGAACAAAATCTTGTTTGAATGGCAAAGCAGCATTTAACACACCATAAAATGTTTCTGATTTGACAAATGAAGTCAACAAATTACTTGTTCCAATTTGTATATTCTTTGCAAGCAGTAGATCCTTAACTTCTCGAGTTCTTGCGCCCGATGCAATATTTTCTTCTTCATAATAAAACCTCATATATAAATCAAAAAAACTAGCACCCTCTGGTATATTCCATGAAAAAGGTGTAGGCTTTTCATAATCTGCAAAGCTTATCACATCTTTACCTGAAAGTGGAAATTGAATTTTAAACTTTGCATCATCAATTACATTTGTAAATGCATCAATTACACGACCCGTGCTTAAATTTGTTATCACCAATCGATAGGTACGAGAAGGATTAAACGCTTCACCTTGTTTAAATTTAAATTTGTAGGCATAACTAGGATTCTGTGCAAAGGTTCCTTCATCTTTGATATAACCTTCATCCTTTAAATCAACACGATTCAAAGGGTACGTTTTTTGAACATTACCATTATTAAGCTCTTCAACCTTTACTTCGATATTTTTAAAATATAAAGAATCAGGATTTTGAGCAATAATTAAGTTATTTTCTGTTTCAGAAAAAAAGCCTTTGTTGATTTTTACATAGTGTGCCGTATCGCTCATCGACAATAAACAAAAAGCCGAGGTCACATCTTTGTAATCAGCACCACTTTTAAAGTCGGTTGAACAAGATGAGATGAGTAATGCAATGCTGCTAGCAAAGCTTAATAATTTAAAACGCATAAAGGCAAATCTAAGGTTTTTTGCAGGATTGTGAGTTTCAAAATCTTTAAATAGTAATTTCGCCGCTCAATAATTGAGATGAATATGCAAATTGTGCAGGAAATAAGAAACATCACGCAAAACGCTTTACACGACATTTTTCAGCAAAACTTTGCTGCGAGCGAGATTGCAGTGAATGAAAATAAAACCGAATTTGAAGGTGAGTATACGCTTGTGCTTTTTGGTTTAGCGAAAAAATTATCTCTACGACCTGATGAAATCGGCACAATGCTTGGCGAATATTTAAAAAGCAAGCATCCTTTTATTACTGACTATAATATTGTAAAAGGTTTTTTAAATCTCGTCATCTCACCGCAGCATTATATTCAATTTATACAACGATCGTATATCAGTACGAACTATGGTAAAGCCGATTTTCATGGTAAGAAAATTATGATTGAGTATTCGTCACCTAATACGAATAAGCCTTTACATTTTGGTCACTTGCGAAATATTTTTTTAGGGGCTGCTGTAGCAAATATTGCACATGCCGCTGGCTATGAAGTTATCAAAGCCAATTTAATCAACGACAGAGGTATTCATATTTGTAAGAGTATGATTGCTTGGATGCAATATGCCAATGGTGCCACCCCAAGCACAACACAAATAAAAGGCGATCATTTAGTAGGTGATTATTATGTAAAATTTAATGATGTTTACAAGCAAGAAATTGAGAAACTTGTCCATGATGGAATGAGTAATGAAGAAGCAGAAAAACAAGCTCCTATTTACTTACAAGCACAAGACCTCTTGCGTAAATGGGAGGCAGGTGACAAAGAGACGTTGCAACTTTGGCAAACAATGAATGATTGGGTTTATGATGGTTTTAGAGTAAGCTACGCGCAAATGGGTGTTACGTTCGATAAAATGTATTATGAAAGCAACACGTACTTGCTAGGAAAAAATATAATTGAACAAGGATTAGCAAAAGGCGTATTTTATAAAAAAGAGGATGGCTCGGTATGGATAGATTTGAGCGGCGATGGTCTTGACCATAAATTATTATTGCGTGGCGATGGCACATCAGTGTATATCACACAAGATATAGGTACTGCGCAATTGAAGTACCAAGATTTTGGGATGCCGCAATCTATCTATGTAATAGGTGATGAGCAGAATTATCACATGAAGGTATTGAAGCTTATTCTACAAAAGTTAGAAGAACCTTACGCAGATGGTGTGCATCATTTATCGTACGGAATGGTGGAATTACCTAGCGGGAAAATGAAGAGCCGCGAAGGTACAGTAGTAGATGCCGATGATATGATGTCAGAAATGATAAGCATCGCCAAACAAAATACTGAAGCCTTAGGTAAAGTCGATGATTTTACAAATGATGAATTAGAAGCATTGTATCACACATTAGGACTTGGTGCATTGAAATTTTATTTATTGCGGGTTGATCCGAAAAAGAAAATGATTTTCAACCCGGAGGAAAGTATCGATTTTCATGGCTTTACCGGACCATTTGTACAATATACACATGCCCGAATTTGCTCAATTTTGCGCAAAGCAAATGATATAGACTTTCAAGAAGTAGATGCAAATGGAATAAATTTAACAGTTGCTGAAAAAGCATTGCTATGTAAACTAGAAACTTATGCTGATGTTATATTACAAGCACATGCTGAATTTAATCCTGCTGTAATTTGTAATTATATTTTTAGCATCGCAAAAGATTTCAATAGTTTCTTGGTTGAACACTCGGTATTGAAAGCTGAAAACACAAATCTTCAAAAACTCAGATTACAGATTTGTTATTTGACAAAATATATACTTGCCGATGGCTTAGAATTATTAGGTGTAAAAGCACCAGCAAGGATGTGATAATTATTTTACAATTGAAAGTTTACCCATATAATCAGCGCAGCCCGCTAATTGGCGTGATTGTTGGTGTTATCCATTTCTACGAAGAGCCATCGCTTCGTAACCGTATTCTTTTGCTTTTAGTAAAGTTGTTGATATTGTCATAAAAAAACAATTCCAAAAATACCTAACGTGCGCAAGTCTGGTGCGGTACCTTTCTGCGATTGCCAACTTGTGCTTTCATAATACTAAACATATTTTTTCAAAAATAATGTACAGGAAGCCAATACACTTTACCTGTCCCTCACTGCTGCGCTAGTGTTTGTAAATACTTGTGTCAATGGAGGTGTTTGATGTCGTACTGACATGATACGAATCTAAGTATTTTATTTCTCAGTCCTGAGGCGAGACTTCGCGAAGACGAATCAATTGAGATGAGTAAAGTACTACAAATCATGAAGCTATATACCCAACAAGTGGGTAAGAAGAAGATCGCTGAGCGATTAGGAGTTTCAAAGAAAATGGTAAAACAAAATGTGGATGTGTTTATAGGGATGAAGCGAACTCGGTACCAGTTATCCAAGCTGACCTTTAGGCTTTCTCCATTTCCGGTAAAAGTCCTACGGTTTTCCGTGGGACTTTGTTTGTTACCATGGCAATACTCGATTTTAGCACGTTTGACCTTAAATGGCAGAATATTTTTTTAATGATTATGACTAACCGCATTAATCCCCTAATTTTAACACGCTTGTCAAAATCTGACGTTAATAATAATTAGAGAAATGAAAAAGCCAATTGAATTTGGAACGTTTATTCATGGTTTGCGTAAAAAGAAAAAGTACTTCTTAATAATTGTTTCCGATAAATTAAGGATTGATATTTCACTACTCAACAAAATTGAAAACGGAGAAAGACAACTTCAATCACACATGCTGAATTGGCTTATCAGAACTATTTGATTTGGATTACAAAGAAATGCAAATACAATGGTTGAGTCAAAAAACTAACAATGAGTATAGTGATGAGCCATACTTCATAGAAACATTAGAGAAATATTTAAAATCATTAAGATAAAATGGAGCCACTAATTTATATTATCATTTTTCTTGCCATTGTAATTATTGCACTACAATTTTATTTAAGACCAAGGCAAAAGAATGAAACTGATATTCTGTCAAAGCTAGATGTGTTTTCAAATTCATTAACCCGAATTGAAAATAATCTAAAAGACGATTTTAGAATTAATCGTGATGAAAGCAATAAGCTGGCAAAAGAAAATCGTGATGAGTTAAATAATACCCTGAAAGAGTTTAAAAAAGAATTAGGCGAAACTTTAAAAACTATTACTGAACAAAATCAGCATGCCTTAGAAAAGCTTACAAATACTCTTGAACAGAAAGTATCTGCATTAATTGAAAAAACAGACCTGAATGCAAAAGACTCAAGAGAACAACTAGCGAAAAATATAAAGGAATTTTCGGATACAAATTCTGCTGCGCTTGAAAAAATAAACAAGCAGGTTGAAGAAAGACTGAATAGATTAACAGAACAGGCAACAAAAGACGCAACCCTGCAAAGAGAAACATTAATAAATGCTTTTAAAGGATTTCAAGAAACTTTCGATAAAAATGTAAAATCATCCAATGATTTACAAAAGGAGAAATTTGAATTAATGGAAACAAAGCAAAATGAATTAGTGAAAGGTACAGAGTTGAAATTAGAATCAATTCGCACTACCGTTGAAGAAAAATTAGAAAAAACATTGAGCGAAAGATTAGGACAAAGTTTTGAAACAGTAGGCAAACAACTTATTGAAGTGCAAAAAGGTTTAGGCGAAATGCAAACCATTGCAACCGATGTTGGCGGCTTGAAAAAAGTATTAAGTAATGTAAAATTGAGAGGTGGTGTTGGTGAAGTTCAGTTGGCATTATTGCTGGAACAAATTTTAGCACCCAACCAATACGATGCCAATGTACGCACTAAAAAAGGTAGTACAGAACCAGTAGAGTTTGCCATAAAACTACCCGGACGCAGCGAAGATGAAAGTGCTTTTGTTTACCTGCCTATTGATGCCAAATTTCCGAAAGATACCTATGAGCATTTGCTGGCAGCTTATGAAAGTGCCATACCTGATGATATTGAAGCGGCTACTAAGAACCTTGAAACAACCATTAAGAAAATGGCAAAAGATATAAGAGACAAATATCTTGACCCTCCCAATACTACGGACTTTGCCATTATGTTTCTGCCGTTTGAAAGTATATATGCCGAAGTAATAAGACGCAGCTCATTAATTGACCAGTTGCGTTCTGAGTTTAAAATAACCGTTGCAGGCCCTACTACTTTAATGGCCATTTTAAACAGCCTACAAATGGGTTTTAGAACTTTGGCTCTACAAAAAAGAAGCAGTGAAGTTTGGAAAGTATTAAGCACAGTAAAAAAGGAATTCGAAAACTTTGGTGGATTGCTTGAAAAGGCACAAAAAAATATACAAACCGGACTTGGCCAGTTAGATGATGTAGTTGGTACTCGTACAAGAGCCATACAACGCCAATTACGCGATGTAGAATCCTTACCGGCAGCAGAAACACAAAACATACTGTCTGATGTAGCAATAGATGCTTTAGATATTGAAATTGAAAACAAAGAATAAACGATGGCGAAAAGTAAAACAATTACGGTTCAAGGAACTGAAATTACTGTTTTAGCCCAATCCGGTTAAAAAATATATTTCGCTTACTTATCTGCTAAAAGCCAAAGATGGCGACTTTTTTTGGCGATTGGCGCAGAAATAGAAAAACCGTTGAGTTTCGCGGTATTTGGGAATCTGTATACAATCCCAATTTTAATTATGGCGAATTCAACATAATTAAAAGTAAAGCTGGATTGAATAGCTACCGCCTGAATGTTAAAGAATGGGTTGAAAAAACAAATGCTATTGGTTTAAAAGCAACTACTGGCAGATAGGGTGTGTCCTATCCTCATACCGATATTGCCTTTATGATTTGGAATGTGGATGAGTGCAGAATTTAAAGTTTACCTCATCAACGAATTCCAACGCCTGAAAGCCGATGAAAACGACCGCCTTAAACTGGAATGAAACCTGCAACGAACCTTGCCAACGCAAATTACCACATACATACCGATGCCATAAAGGAAAACCTTATACCTAAAGAGCTAAGCAAATGGCAAACATCTTTAGTGTATGCCGATGAAGCCGACATGACCCACAGGGCATTGTTTGGTTTGACAGCAAAACAATGGAGAGATGCCAATACCGATTAGAGCAATGTAATAGATTAAAATTTCGTTCCTCCATTTAATCTAAACATTTGTATCCAAAGGCATTTACCATTTTCGTCAAGCGAAATGTATAATATAAAATTAATGTCAAAATGGTATAACCGAAAAGCCGAAGTAAATATTCGTGATGCGGGCAACATTGATCAATTGGTAGTGCTCAGTAATTTGGAAAGTATCAACGCTGTACTAATACACCAAGGTTTGCCACAAAGCGAACGCTTACAGCAACTAATCAAAATTGCCATTACACAAATGAAAAGTTTGGTACAAAACAGCAGCCTTAAAAAATTAAAATAAACAATGAACAAAACTGACTATAACCGATTCCTTTCCAATAAAATTCCAATATTCTACCGGTTTACCCCCCCCATTTCCGGTAATCGTCCTGCGGTTTTCCGTGGAACTTTCTTTGTTACCATGGCAATACTCGATTTAACCATATTTGACCTTAAATGGCAGGATATTTTTATTTAATGATTATGGCTAACCGCATTAATTCCCTACTTTTGACATGCTTGTCAAAATCTAACGATAATAATGATTATAGAAATGGAAAAGCCAATCGAATTTGGAACCTTTATTCATGCTCTACGCAAGGAGAAAAAGTATTCATTGAAAATTGTTGCAGATAAATTGGGGATTGATATTTCGACGCTCAGCAAGATTGAAAATGGAGAAAGACAACTTCAATCGCATATGCTAAATGGCTTATCAGAACTATTTGATTTGGATTATAAAGAAATGCAAATACAGTTATTGAATCAGAAGATTGAAAATGAATTTGGTGATGAGCCATTTATTAATGAGGCATTACAAATGTATTTGACTAAGAAAAATAAATAAAATGACTTTTAACGAAAATAGTAGAGTAAAAATTCCAACTATACTGCACTTGGTGCGGTTGGGTTTTGAGTATCTTTCGTTGAAGGGAGAAACATGGGATGAAACAACAAATATTTTTACAGAAATTTTTAATAAAAGCATCAAACGTTTAAATCCTGATTTTACAGATGGAGATGTGAAGCGATTATACGATGAAGTTTCGCTTAGTTTAGAAAATGAAGATGTAGGAAAAGTATTCTATGAAAAGTTAATTGCAATATCAGGAACAAGAATTATTGACTTTGAGAATTTCAACAACAATACATTTAATGTTGTCACCGAGCTTACCTATAAAAAAGATGATGATGAATTTCGCCCCGACATCATTCTTTTAATCAATGGTATGCCATTGGCTTTTATTGAAGTAAAGAAACCTAATAACCAAGACGGTGTTTTAGCAGAACACAAACGCATTCAAACACGATTTGAAAATAAGAAATTTAGAAAGTTTGTAAACCTTACACAGTTAATGGTATTCTCCAACAATATGGAGTATGACAATAACTCTCCTTTACCTATTGAAGGTGCATTTTATGCAACAGCTTCTTATCAAAAGCCAGGATTTAATTATTTCAGGGAAGAAGAAATATTTGACCTGGTTAAATTACTTTCAGATGTGCCTGATGATATTGAAACCGCTATTTTGAAAGATACCAATTTGGTAGGAATTAAACAATCTGCTGAATTTATTACCAATAAAAACCCCGATACACCCACAAATAGAATTTGCACCTCACTATTTCAACGCGACCGCTTATCTTTTTTATTGCAATACGGATTGGCTTATGTGAAAGAAAAAAATGGACTTCAAAAACATATCATGCGTTATCCGCAAATGTTTGCTACTAAAGCCATTGAAAAGAAATTAGAAGAAGGAATTAAGAAAGGAATTATTTGGCATACTCAAGGAAGTGGGAAAACTGCTTTAGCGTATTATAGCGTAAAGTACCTCACAGATTATTTCCACTCAAAGGGAGTTGTGCCTAAGTTTTATTTTATTGTTGATCGTATTGACTTATTAATACAGGCAGGGAGAGAATTTAAAAGCAGAGGCCTAGTTGTCCATAATATAAATTCAAGGGAAGAATTTTCGCGAGATATAAAATCTACCAGTGTAATACATAACAATTCAGGTAAAGCTGAAATCACTGTTGTAAATATTCAAAAATTTGAGGATGACACAGATGTAATCAAAAACAATGATTACAATTTAAACATCCAACGTGTTTATTTCCTAGATGAGGTACACAGAAGCTATAATCCTAAAGGTAGCTTTTTAGCTAACCTACACGAATCTGATGCTAATGCAATTAAAATTGGCTTGACAGGAACTCCATTGCTGGGAACTGATTTTAATTCAAAATCTTTATTTGGAGGCTACATTCACAAATACTACTATAATTCTTCTATTGCTGATGGTTATACCTTGCGTTTGATAAGAGAAGAAATTGAGACTAAATACAAATTAAGTTTACAACAAGCATTAGAAGATATTAAACTACTGAAAGGTGATGCTGAAAAAAAGATTGTATATGCTCATCCAAAATTTGTAGAGCCGATGCTTGAATACATCGTGCATGATTTTGAAAATGCTCGAATTGCCATGAATGATAATTCCATTGGCGGCATGGTAGTTTGCGATTCATCGGAGCAAGCCAAAATGATGTTTGAGATATTTGAATCGAAGTTTGCAATAAGTCAAGAGAATAGTCTATTAATGGCAGCTGAACCTTCAACCAGTTATGGTGATAAAAAGAAAATTGAAAGCAAAGTAAAATCCGCAGCGCTTATTTTACATGACATCGGAAACAAAGATGAACGTAAAGAAAAAGTAGAAGATTTTAAAGAAGGGAAAATTGATTTCTTATTCGTTTACAATATGCTTTTAACTGGTTTTGATGCGCCGCGATTAAAGAAACTATACATTGGTCGTGTAATTAAAGCCCATAACCTTTTGCAGACTTTAACACGAGTAAACAGAACATACAAAAATTTCAGATACGGTTACGTTGTTGACTTTGCTGATATTCAAAAAGAGTTTGATAAAACTAATCGTGCTTATTTTGATGAACTCCAATCTGAGCTTGGTGATGAAATGCAGCATTACTCGAATATTTTTAAGAGCGCGGAAGAAATTACCGAGGAGATAAAGCAGATAAAAGACATTCTGTTTAAGTACGACACGAAAAATGGCGAAGTTTTCTCTCAACAAATTACGCAGATAAGTGATCGAAAGCAGATGTTGGAAATTGTGAAGGTATTAAATAACACTCGTGAGTTGTATAACATCATTCGTTTATCAGGCAATTATGAAATGTTGGATAAACTAGATTTTCATAAACTCACACAATTATCGCGTGCAGCCAACGACCGACTAACACTCATCAATACGAAAGAAGCTTTAGAAAACAATGTTGATACCAGCAATCTTTTAAATATCGCTTTAGAAGACGTGCTTTTTGCTTTTGTAAAAGTGAAAGAAGAAGAAATGGTATTGGCTGATCAACTGAAAGATATTTTGCAAAAAACACGTGAATCATTGGGTGGTAATTTTGACCCGAAAGACCCCATGTTTGTTTCATTGAAAGAGGAATTGGAACGCTTGTTTAAAAAGAAAAACTTAAACGAAGTTACCAAAGAAGAAATGGAACGAAATATTAAAGAGCTTCAAGATATCTACAATGCCTCCAAAGAATTGGAAAGAAAGAATCAACTGCTTAAAGCCAAGTACGAT
>JBIIJE010000050.1:0-18177 GCA_044234005.1 Chitinophagaceae bacterium
AGCCCTTTAGAGGCAGGATTAAATTGGATAACTAAGTTTGCGAAACCATTTACCAATCATGAAAATTTGGCGAAACAAAAAGCTGAAGGAGTTACACAAAAATTAGTTGGTTTTGAAATGATTGATAAAGGTATTCCGAGACACGATTATGTGATTAAAAATCAAGCGGGTGAAATTATTGGTCGTGTAACGAGTGGCACACAAAGCCCTAGTTTACAAAAAGCAATTGGCATGGGTTATGTCGCAAATGGTCATAATCAGATTGGTGCTGATATATATATTGAAGTGAGAGATAAGTTATTGAAAGCGCTTGTTGTGAAATTGCCTTTTTATCAAACCATCTGATAAGAAATACTCTACATTGAATATTAGTTTTTCCACCAACACGATAATGCAGCTAACAATCATTGAAATGTTATCAAGTTAAAATCTTCTGAAATAGATAAGTGAAGAAATTGTATTGCGAATCGGTGAATAGAATTAGTTGCGAATCGGTGCCCACAAATGGGGAAAGTAAGTATGCGAGTTGGCAACCTACAAACATATAAAGCAACATCCATCCAGACAAAATTGCTTCAGCATTCGTATCAAGGTCATTTTTTTGGATTAGACCAATCAAAAAGAGTATTAAAATTCCGCCGCACATAGTATAAGCCCGCGAATCCAGAAAGTGCGAAAAATGAAATATGTAATACCATCTTAAACTTATAAGAAGAATGAGAAAGTATAAAAAATAAACTAATTGGTGCAAACGACGCCAAGCATATACAAGTAATACCGATTAGACAAATGTAATAGATTAAAATTTCGTTCCTACATTTAACCTAAAAATATGTATCCATAGGCATTTACCATTTTCGTCAAGTGAAATGTATAATATAAAATTAATATCAAAATGGTATAACTGAAATCGAATACGTAAGTAAAGAAATAGAATGCTGCAACTTCAATTTCGACCCCAGAACCAAACCCATAAAGTGCAAGGTTGGAATACAAATGAATAAAGTGAGCAAAAATAAACTTGGCACCTTAATGGCTGATAGCAGTGCTTGCGGAAATGAATAGTATAATCCCATCACGAATCCATACAATGATCCAGCAATGAATGCTTTCGCTAGCAAATACTGAATATAAGTCCACAAATTAGTTTCATAAATAACCGTGCAAATTTCCGCTTGTTGCTCAAATAGATTGTCGATACTTAGTTTTCATACAATGTACTTTGAATTTCAAAGCGAAAGTAATTTGTACCAAGTAAATAGAAAAGTTAAAATAATACTAACTAAGTACTGAAGAAAAAAGCTAGTCTAAAACTGCTAATTCAATAGAATGTTAAGATTCTATATTTGAAATAATGGAAATCCATTTATCTTTAACCTATTCATTTTAAAATTCAATATAATATGATATCCTTATTTCGAAAATTTGTTACAGCGTTTACTATTTCTTCTATGATTATATCACAAGCAAATGGACAAACTATTAAGCGTCCTGCAGACAATCCACTTCTACAAAAAAGCGATTTGCAGTATCAGGCACCACGCTTTGATTTGATTAAAGATTTTCACTTTAAGCCCGCTTTCGACTATGCATTATTCATGCATGATAAAGAGATTGAAGATATCACCAACAACCCAGACAAACCTACTTTTCAAAATACTGTAGTTGCTATTGAAATAAGTGGTGAAAATTTAAATAGAGCTACTGGAATATTTTATAATTTAACAGGGTCCAATACGAATGAAACTTTACAAAAAATCGAAGAAGAATATGCGCCAATTTTTTCGGCTCATAGCGATAAGATGTATTTAAACAGCGACTTATACGACCGTTTCAAAGCAATTGACAAAAACAAATTAAAGGGCGAGGATAAAAAATTACTCGAATACTATTTACAGCAATTCGAATTGGCAGGCGCTAACTTATCTGAATCGGACAAAGAAAAAATGAAAAAAATCAATGAAGAAATAGCCACACAAAGCACCGCATTTAATAATAAATTACTTATAGCTCGTAAAAATGGAGCAGTCTTATTCGACAATGTATCTGAATTAGAAGGCCTTAGCGAGGCCGATTTAGAAGCTGCCAAGGCCAAAGCCAAGGAAGCAGGACATGAAGGTAAATATATGATAGGTTTGCTCAATACAACACAGCAACCCATATTGCCAAGTTTAAAAAATAGAGCTGCCAGAGAAAAAATATTTAAAGCCTCATGGACGCGTGCTGAAAAAAATGATGATGGCGACACCAGAGAAGTGCTTGAAAAATTAGCTCTTTTGCGCTTACAAAAAGCAACATTGATGGGCAAAAAAAGTTTTGCAGAATGGCGCCTGCAAGATCAAATGGCTAAAAAACCAGCAACTGCTTTAGAACTCCTAGCAGATATTGCAAAACCTGCAGTAGACAGAGCGAAATTGGAAGCTGTTGAAATTCAAAAAATTATTGACAAACAAAATGGTGGATTCAAACTACAACCTTGGGATTGGAATTTTTACGCGGAACAGGTTCGTAAAGAAAAATACGATTTAGATGAAAGTATTATAAAGCCTTACTTTGAAGTGAATACAGTGTTAGAGAAAGGCGTTTTCTTTGCCGCACAAACAATGTATGGTATCACATTTAAACCACGCACAGATTTACCTGTTTATCATGAAGATGTGAAAGTCTATGAAGTGTTTGACAGAGATGGTAAATCGATGGCCATTTACTATTTAGATTTCTACACGCGTGATAACAAAAATGGGGGTGCGTGGATGAATAATTTTGTACCTCAATCTCATTACCTTAAACAAAAACCAGTCATTGTAAATGTTTACAATTTCGCGAAGCCAACACTAGGCAACCCATCGCTGATTAGTTTTGATGATGTAATTACCTTGTTTCATGAATTTGGACATACGTTACATGGCTTATGTGCAAATCAACAATACGTTACTTTATCTGGCACGGCAGTACCAAGAGATTATGTAGAGTTTCCATCACAAATAAATGAGCATGCTGCCTTAGAACCAAGTGTCTTAAAAAATTACGCAATTCATTATCAAACCAAAAAACCAATTCCTGCGGAGTTAATCACAAAAATTCAGAAGGCAGAAACTTTCAATAAAGGCTATGATGTAACTGAACTATTGGCAGCTGCGACTTTAGATTTGGCTTGGCATTCAATTGAAAATGAATCTGAAATAAAACCCACATTAGCATTTGAAAATGATGCTTTGACAAAATATGGTTTATTGGTAAATGAAGTTCCAACTCGTTATCACTCGCCCTACTTTGCACATATTTGGGGAGGCGGATATTCTGCCGGATACTATGCTTACACATGGTCAAAAACGTTGGACTATAATGTATATGATTGGATGAAAGCCAATGGTGGCATGACGCGTAAAAACTGCGATCGATTTAGAAAGTATATCTTATCAGTAGGAAACAGCGTTGACCTAAATCAAGCATTTGAAACTTTAATCGGTAAAAAAATGAGTATAGAACCTTATTTGCGTAATGCAGGATTGAAGTAGTAAATTAACAGCAAAGATTTGACTTGTTGGGACAACATGTTCCATAACTTTAAAGTTCCTCAGTTAAAAATTGTATGATTATCTGTTAAGTTACCTATTTTCTTTTCCATCTCGTCACTCATGTCGAGACTACTTTTATCCAAACACGCACATGAAGATACTAGCTTTATAACAAAATTCGTCGGTGCTCAAACAGTGGAAAACAGCTTGGCTACGATTTCAATATTTTTATATCCCTCAAATCTGAGGCGTATCTTACATTAAACTTTTACTTGTTACAATGCTTTGAAAAAATTAGGTACTATATTGATGTCATCTGAGGTAATTTACCATATTAAGGTGGTTTAACGGATAATCATTAATCGTTTCAACATTTCTAATGCTGAATATGGTTTAAATATGCAAAATCTAACACCCTTTCTACAAAAATAAATCTAGCACAAACGCAGATAGCAAAGGTGCGCAAACTCATTCGTTGGTGTGAAAACTCATCAGTATAAGCACATTGGCTCTTCTCTTTCACCTAACAACTTAAAAATGGGTTTATCTCTTTGCTTTATGCCACATCAAATCTATCCAAATTCATCACTTTTACCCAAGCATTCACGAAGTCGTTTACAAATTTATCTTGCGCATCTTCACAAGCATACACTTCTGCAATAGCTCGCAATTCGGTATTTGATCCGAAAATTAGATCCACTCTTGTGCCTGTCCATTTCAATTCACCAGATTTTCTATCACGCCCTTCGAACACATCTTGCATAGGAGAAACCGCCTTCCAAGTTGTATTCATATCTAGGAGATTTACAAAGAAATCATTAGAAAGGGTTTCGGGTTTATTTGTAAATACACCATGTTTTGATTGATCAAAATTCGTATTTAAAACACGCATACCAGCGATGAGGACTGTCATTTCAGGTGCAGTTAAGGTTAAGAGCTGTGCTTTATCAATTAGCATTTGTTCTGCGATTAAGTTATGTTTTCCTTTCGTATAATTTCTGAATCCATCGGCTAAAGGTTCGAGATGTGAAAATGAATCTACATCTGTATGCTCTTTGCTTGCATCAGTTCTTCCTGCTGTAAATGAAACCGTGATTTCTTTACCTGCATTTTTTGCAGCTCGCTCAATGCCTACAGAACCTGCTAATACAATAAGATCAGCCAATGAAACTTGTTTACCGTCTTTTTGCGATGTGTTGAAAGCCATCATTACACCTTCTAAAGTCGTCAATACCTTATCTAATTGTGCTGGATTATTTACCTCCCAAAATTTTTGTGGTGCTAAGCGAATACGAGCACCATTAGCTCCTCCTCGTTTATCAGAACCACGAAAAGTAGAAGCGGAAGCCCATGCTGTAGAAACTAATTCAGAAATTGATAATCCAGTTGCTGTTATTTTATTTTTTAAATCTGCAATATCATTTGCATCTATAGTTTTATGAGTAACCTTTGGTAAAGGATCTTGCCAAATAAGTACTTCATTGGGAACTTCTGCTCCAAGATAACACGCAATAGGCCCCATATCACGATGCGTTAATTTAAACCAGGCTCGCGCGAATGCGTCCGCAAATTCATTTGGATTTTCATAGAAGCGACGAGAAATTTTTTCATAAATAGGATCTTCTCGTAATGCAATATCAGAAGTCAACATGATAGGCTGATGTTTCTTACCTACAATATGTGCATCAGGCACAGTTTCTGCTCCTGCATTATTTTTAGGCCGCCATTGTTGCGCTCCTGCTGGACTTTTCGTTAATTCCCATTCGTAACCAAAAAGATTCTCGAAATAGCTATTGCTCCATTGCGTAGGTGTATTTGACCACGCCCCTTCTAAACCACTTGTAATCGTATTCTCGGCGTTGCCCGTATTAAAAGTATTCTTCCAACCTTGACTTTGTTCTTCAATACTAGCTCCTGCTGGTTCAGCTCCAACATATTGATTAGGATCCGCTGCACCATGTGCTTTACCAAATGTATGACCTCCTGCAATTAATGCGACTGTCTCTTCATCGTTCATCGCCATCCGAGCGAAAGTTTCACGAATATCGCGTGCAGAAGCTAATGGATTCGGATTACCATTCGGACCTTCAGGATTCACATATATCAATCCCATTTGAACCGCACCCAATGGATTTTCCAATTCTCTATCACCTTGATAGCGTTTGTCATCAAGCCATTTCCCTTCCGAACCCCAATAAATGTCTTCTTCGGGCTCCCAAACATCAGCGCGACCACCTGCAAAACCAAAAGTCTTGAATCCCATAGTTTCTAATGCAACATTACCTGCTAATATCATTAAATCTGCCCATGAAATCTTGTTGCCATATTTCTTTTTCAAAGGCCACAATAATAAACGTGCTTTGTCTAAATTAGCATTATCGGGCCAACTATTCAAAGGCGCAAATCGGTGACTACCTGAACCTGCACCACCTCTGCCATCTCCTATACGATAAGTACCAGCGCTATGCCATGCCAAACGAATAAACAATGGACCATAATGACCATAATCAGCTGGCCACCAATCTTGTGATTGTGTCATGAGTTCCGCCATATCAGTTTTCAATGCTGCAAAATCAAGTTGTTTGAATGCCTCAGTATAATTAAACTTCTCACCCATTGGATTCGATGAGCTAGTATGTTGTCGAAGTATATTTAATTTTAACATATTGGGCCACCAATCATTATTCTTGGGTCCAAATCCTGTCATTTTAGTGGTTGTACCTCCAGTAAAAGGGCATTTGCTTGCACTTATGGCTTGATTACTGTAAGCTTCTGTACTTTTATTCTCTTCCATGAAATAGTTAGTTTATAGTTTCGTCCAAATCTATAAAACTATTTGTATGGATAAAAAAGAAAATTTCTATCAGAAATAAGAAATTCTTGATTCGATGGATATCATCTTGTCTCGATCAAGTGATATTCATCCTTATTTTAAGAAAATAATCTGCTCCAACGATACTTTATAATTTTAGTGGAGGTGACATATTAAGCGCTAAAAAGCTTAATTAACTATTTCAGCCTATCAAAAATGTGCTTATCCCAAATTGCGCGAGAGGATTTGAGGAACGAAAATTTTAGCGTGTTAGATTTCTCTTTAACTATTAACGAGACGAATTAGAAGGTGTTCCTTTTTAATCGATTCAACATTTCTAATGCTGAATCTGGCTTAAAGCTCACACAATTATAAAAACTTGTAAGAAGCTATTCTCGAAAATTGCTTTCTAAACAAATGATGGTAAACTCTTTTACGTCAAATTTTTTCTAGATTTATAGTTCGTACATTTGCGAATCCTATAATTGTTCAACAATGCCAAAAGCAATTAATTATACCACCCGACAAGAGCAAACCGCACGATTTGCCAAAGCCATGTCCCATCCTGTAAGAATCGCTATCTTACAATTGCTCAATTCGAAAACATGCTGTTACCATGGCGATATGGCGGAAGAATTACCTATCGCAAAATCTACACTTTCCCAACACCTCAACGAACTAAAGTCTGCTGGGCTTATACAAGGCGAAATCACACCCCCAACTGTAAAGTATTGTGTCAATGCCAAGAATTGGGCTAAAGCAAAAAAACTATTTATTGCAATTTTTGAGGAGGTAGCATTGAAGGAAGTTTGTAATATGAAATGATTTTTTCAAGCAACCTATTCGTAATATTGCGAATTAAATATTGTTCGTACATTTGCGAATTAAAAGATAAATAATTGTAAAAAAAATATTTGAAAATATCAAGCACACTTTAGTAAGTACTTATTGATGAAAACAATGTCAAAACATAAAATATTTACCCTTTCAATCACACTGCTTTTTTGCGTCTTTGGCTTTTTTAAAACCAACGCACAAAGGATGTTTCAAGGCGAAGTCTCAGACCTTAATAAGCAAGCTTTGGCTGATGTAAATGTATATTGGCTGGGATCGCAAACAATAGTTACAACAGATGAAAAAGGAAATTTTTCTATCCCATTCCCCACAGATACAGTCACATTGCCTTTTAAACTGGTTACATCCTACTCCAATATACGAGACACATTCGAATTAGACGATCTCAACTCAATTTGGACCTTTACCGTGAGTGTCAAAGTAACTTTGAAAGAAGCCAAAGTGCTGGATAATAAATCAGGAGCCTATATTTCTAAAATGCAGGTGATTAAAACTGAAGTGATAAATAGAAATGAATTAAGAAAAGCAGCCTGTTGCGACCTAGCAGGTTGTTTTGAAACACAAAGTACCGTGCAACCACAAACCACCAACATACTTACCAATGCTAAGGAGCTACGTATATTAGGTTTAAGTGGCGTATACAATCAAATTTTAGTGGATGGAGTACCCACCATCCAAGGCCTTACTTATACCTATGGCATTAGCACAATACCCGGTAGTATTTTAGATAATATTTGGGTGGTAAAAGGTGCTAATAGTGTGCTGCAAGGTTACGAAAATATGGTAGGGCAAATTACAGTTTTCCCGAGAGAAGGTGGCAAGGCAGAACCCTTTACAAGCGATTTATTAGTTAATAGTTTTGGAGAAAAACATGCCAATGCAGCTGTTTCAATTAAAAAAGAAAAATGGAACAATTATTTAGCCATACATACGTCGCAACCAGGTAATAAATTCGATAGAGATAAAGATAGATTTTTAGATTTACCATTGCTTACCCGATATTCTATTTACAACAAATGGCGTTATAAAAAAGAAAACGAAAAAGGCTTTAGTACCTTCGTGGGAGTTCGTTTGATAGATGAAAAACGTATTGGTGGTCAAGTGCATTTTGATCCTGAAACAGATAAAGGCGGGCTAATTGCTTATGGACAAGCCACCCAATTTTTACAATCAGAAGTGTATACCAAATCAGGGTATCGTTTAGATGACAATCAAAAATTTTCTCTATTAGCAAGTAGTGTTGAACATAATCAGCAATCATGGTTTGGTGTATTACGATATAAAGCTAGGCAAAGCCATCGCTATGCAAATTTGCAATACGAACTTTTCTATGGTAAGAACAAACAACACGATTTAAAAACAGGCATCTCTTATCGCTATTTACATACCCACGAAAACATTAGCTTCACCTCAGATACTATCAAACGAACTTTTGATGGCATTTATATCAGACAAGAAACAGTGCCCGGTATTTTTATAGAAAATATTTACAAATCAAACAATGAAAAATGGACGGCCATCACTGGTATTAGAGCCGATAAACACAATACGTTTGGGTGGTTTGTAACACCACGAGTATTACTAAAGTATCAAGCCACCGAACGTACAGATTTACGTGCCTCTATTGGCACAGGATGGCGCACCGTGAATCTATTTGCAGAGAATATAAACCTGCTAACCAGCAATAGAGATATTTACTTTAAAGAAGTTTTACAACCCGAAAAATCAATTAATATGGGTTTTAACGTAACACAAGAATGGAAGATTAAAAAAGTAGATTTTACAGCATCATTTGACTTTTACCACACACAATTTCAAAATCAATTTTTCCCAGACTATGATAGCAATGCAAGTATAGCTGTGATTAGCAATTTTGCGAAGCCTTCTATATCCAATGCTTTGCAAACTGAAATAACTGCCAGTGCTTTGCAAAAATTGAACTTTCGTGTCGCGTATAATTTTTTAGATGTTTATAGAATCATAAATGCTCAAAAAGTTTTATTGCCTTATAATGCACGCCATCGTCTTTTAGCTGTGGCAAGTATACATTCTAAAAAGCCATTATGGCAAGTAGATTTAAATGCACATTGGTATGGCAAACAACGACTACCCAATTCTAAATCATTACCCGAAGATCTAAGGCAACCCGATTTTTCAAAACCATTCACGATCTTAGGCTTACAATATACCCATACTTTCAAAAAAGTAGAAGTGTTTGGTGGTTGCGAAAATGTACTTGACTTCAGACAAATAAGACCTATCATCGGCTATCAAAAACCATTCGATACCTACTTTGATACTTCCTTTGCTTGGGGGCCAACGCGAGGCAGAGAAGCGTATATTGGCGTTCGTTACAAACTATCGAAAACAGAAGATAATGAAGGAGAATAGATTCAATTATTAAAAATAAACAATAAAAATAGTTACATGAAAACAAAGTTAAAATTCTTAGACAGATACCTTACCCTATGGATTTTTTTAGCTATGGCAATTGGTGTAGCAATAGGTTACTTTTTACCAGGCACTCCTGACTTCATAAACTCGTTTAATAGCGGCACCACAAATATTCCATTGGCATTTGGATTAATTCTCATGATGTATCCACCACTAGCCAAAGTAGATTTTAAAAAGGTACCCCAAATGTTTAACCAACCTAAATTACTGAGTGCATCATTTTTTATCACTTGGATAGTTGGACCATTTTTAATGTTCTTATTAGCCACAATCTTTTTAAAAGATTATCCTGATTACATGACAGGACTAATCATTATTGGTCTAGCTCCTTGCATTGCCATGGTGATTGTTTGGAACGAATTAGCAGGTGGCAATCGCGAGTTGACTGCCGGCTTGGTAGGTATTAATAGTGTATTGCAAGTATTATTTTTTAGTGCTTACACTTATTTTTATTTACATATCATGTTACCATTGTTTGGTATTAAAGCATTAAGTGTCAATATAGAGTTCGTGCAAATTCTCAAAACAGTTTTTCTATACTTAGGCATACCATTTTTAACAGCAATGCTAAGTCGTATTATTTTAATAAATCTAAAAGGCGAGACCTGGTTCAATACGAAATTTATACCTGCAATTTCGCCTATGACTTTAAGTGCATTATTATTTACCATCGTGATTATGTTTAGTTTAAAAGGTAGCATGATAGTACAATTGCCGATGGATGTCTTACGTGTAGCCCTACCCTTGAGTATCTTTTTTGCCATTATGTTTTTCCTCATGTTTTTTGTAAGCAAAAAAATAGGTGCTAACTATCGCGATACAGTCGCCTTATCATTCACCGCGAGTGGCAATAATTTCGAGCTCGCTATCGCAGTGGCTATTGGCGTGTTTGGTATCAATAGCGGTCAAGCCTTTGCAGGGGTAATAGGCCCTTTGGTGGAAGTACCTGCATTAATTTTATTAGTAAAAGCAAGCTATTATTTAAAAGAAAAATATTTTAAAACTTAGGGCGTGCCCCTTCGGGTCGGGCTATTCATTACAATCTTTTTTTTCGTGCCTCAAAAAAAGGATTTTCATTGCTATCCCTCACGCAAAAAAACCATATTCCAAAAAAATGAATACATCAATCAGCAAAATTATTGAATCATTTTCTGTAAATAATATTTCTACGGAACGCGAAGCGGTTTTACAACCTCTCGTAGATTATATCCAATCGAAAGTAAAGAACCATGAAAGTATTAGATTAAACTTTATCTGCACACATAATTCTCGCCGAAGCCATCTGTCTCAAATTTGGGCACAAACTATGGCATCTCAATTCACAATTCGAAATACCTTTTGCTATTCTGGCGGCACTGAGGCAACTGCAATGTTTCCAAAAGTAATAGAAACCCTTATCCAACAAGGTTTTCAGATTAATCATTTGAGTAACGCAAGCAATCCTGTATATGCGGTAAAGTTTGCGCAAAACGAAATTCCAATCATTTGCTTTTCCAAAACTTATAACGACGATTTTAATCCGAGAAGTAATTTTGCCGCCATCATGACCTGCAATAACGCCGACGAAAACTGCCCATTAGTTGTTGGTGCTGAAGCCAGATTCCCCATCAAATACGAAGACCCTAAAGCCTTCGACAATACAGATTTACAAACTGAAAAATATTTAGAAAGAAGTTTAGAAATAGCACAAGAGATGTGGTGGGTTTTTATGAAGGTTAGCGAGTAGTTTCACATATTTATATAACTCAAATTAGGCGATAGGATTTGAGAAACGAAAATGCTAGCACTTTAGATGTCTCTTTAACAATTAACAAGACGAATTAGAAGATGTTTTCAATATTTGCAAAATACTGAACTACAGATTCTTAATCGCTTCAAGATTTCTAATGCTGAACTTGGCTTTAATTTAAGGTTGCCTAAAATATTTTTCAATTCACCTGAAAGAGAACTGCTTTTTAGCAAACCTCCAATTTATGAAAATCAAACATAATAATTAAAGTTAAATTCAGAAAGATAATGAGTGAAACTCTCATTATCTTTCTGTCTTGGTGGAACCGAGGGGAGTCGAACCCCTGTCCAAACACACTCCGTAAAAGCTTTCTACATGTTTATTTCTGAATTAGTTTTTGTGATGAAGCCGGATCAGAACTAACCAATTTCACCCTTAGCTGGATTTGTCTTTTGTAGCAAGCACAGCCTAATGCTACAGCAACTCATATTCTCTGGTGAAGGTGGGGCAACGTAGGTTATGAATCTACCCGAAATGCGCGACCTGTAAATGGGTGCTTAAATTAAGCAGCCATTGCGAATGAAGTTTCGCCGTCTGAGTTTTGAATATTCATATTAAGGTGCTAATTATCCAAGGCACCACATGCTTACACTCTCAAAGATCTATGCTGTCAAAACCGGTCGGCCCCTTTTAATGTCAGCTGCCTAACATTATACTTGCAAAGATATAGTATAGATGCTAGATTATTTGGGTACTATAGGTATTATAAGAATGCGATTTGCAAATTAGACCCAACTCTTCATTACAAAAAATCAAAATGAGTTAAGAATTTTAGATTTTTGAATCCCGATGCGAGGAAGTTCCGATTTTGTTTCCAAAGCTTACTTTGAGGTTCACACCCGTGATTCACAGCAGCACACTTCGTTTCTGCTACAAAATCTCAGTTAAAATCTCGCACCTTAACTCAAACATACAATTCGAAAAAAGTTCTGTATTTTCGGCACATGGAATTTCGTATTGTTCCGCTCATCTTAGTCACATTTAATATATGCTTTCTCGCTTATATCAATCCTGATATAAATAATTCTATTGACCTGCACAAAGTAGCCAATGTATATAAAATGTTAGCTATCGCCTGTATCATTCTCGCTATGTCAATTGGCTCATTTGTGCGACATTATTATTACTCAAAAACATTCAAAATAGCCTATTTTATTTGTCAATTCCTCTCTCTTGGTTTGGCTATCGCGTATTTTATTTCTATCAAGCAACAGCACTTAGGGTAAATATTTTACGATATTTTAAGTACTTGAATTGCCATTTCAGCCGCTATTTTACTGGCTTCTTTTTTATTACTAGCGGTTGCTTCAGCAATCACCTCACCTTCATACTGAACACCAATGGTAAATGTTTTCCTTCCTTGTACCAATTTTTCATCCACCACAATAAACTCCATTTGCTTACTCTGCTTGCTGGCCCAGCCTATTAGTTTGTTTTTGATGTTTACTTCAACAGTTTCCAACATTTCTAAATCAACAAATGGAAGTAATATTTGTTTACGCACAAAAACTCTTGTTTTTGCATAACCTTTATCAATATATATCGCACCTATCAGAGCCTCCAAAGCATTTCCAAATATCATTGATTCTCTTAAATGCTGATCTTGATTATTGAATTTCATAATTGATTTCAATCCAATCCGAATAGCAATATGATTGAGCGTCTTTCGATTCACAATCTTTGCTCTCATATCGGTTAAATATCCTTCAGGTTTAGTTGGATATTTTGTAAATAAATGCTCACTAATTATAGCACCTAACATGGCATCACCTAAAAACTCAAGCCTTTCATTATTCTCTGCACTTCCATCATTATTCGAACGATGACACAAAGCCAATTCATATAATGCAACATTTCTAGGCGCAAAACCAATTAAGACTTGTAAGTCTTTATACAAGCTACTCCCTTTCGTAAAAAATTGAATTATAAAATTAGGTACAAATCTTACCATGACGGCTCTTGACTTTTCATGCGCAAATTAGTTCTTGTTTGCCCACTGGTCTAATTTTTTTCTCAAAACTTCTAAAGGCATATTACCCCCATTAAGTAATTGCGAGTGAAAATCTTTGATATCAAACTTGCCACCTAATTTTTCTTGGCACTCTTTTTTAATATCTATGAGTGTAAGTTGACCAATTTTGTAAGATAATGCTTGACCTGGAATAGCCATATAACGCTCAATTTCAGCTGTAGCTTCTTCTTTAGATACTCGCTCATGCGCCATCATATATGCTATGGCTTCATCATGGCTCATATTTTTTGTATGTATACCTACATCTATAACCAAACGCAAGGCCCTATGCATTGCATCGCTTAAATGACCTAAGTATTGATATGGATTCTTGTATAACCCAAGTTCTTTGCCTAACGTCTCTGTATAAAGCGCCCAACCTTCTGCATAAGCACTATAGCCTAAAAATTTTCTGAACTTAGGCAAACTGTCATTTTCTTGCTGCAATGATATTTGAAAATGATGCCCTGGAATAGCTTCGTGTAGAAACAAAGTTTCCATACCCACAACATTAAATTTTTTGGGATCCAAAATTGGCACATAAAATATTCCTGGTCTTGTGCCATCCTCTGAACCCGCGTTGTACTCAGCGCTTGCACTGGCTGCACGAAATGCTTCAGTTTGTCGAATTTCAAATTTTGTCTTTGGCACTGAAGAAAACAAAGTTCCTAAGTACTTATCTTCTATATTTTGAATCGATCTAAAACTATCTAGCACTTGCGCCGCTGTTGTGAACGGATAAAATTGTTTGTCTTCATTTATTGAATTAAAAAACTCAATCAGACTCCCCTTAAATCCAACCTGTTGTTTCACTTTCTCCATCTCGGAACTTATGAAGGCCACTTCCCTTTCTCCAAGATTGTAAATACTATCTGCACTTAATTCAGTAGTTGTATAATTCTTGATCAGATAATCATAATATTTATCCCCATTCGGCAAACTGCTAATACCATGTGTTGCACGACAAGCGTCGATATAGGTTGTAGTAAAGAATTTTTGCAATTTGCTATAAGCAGGAATAATACTATTACTAATCTGGAAAAAATACGCATTCTCTAATCTTTTCTTATCTGATGCCGAAAATTCCTTTGGCATATTTTTAATTGGCTCGTAAAAAATATTTTTAGTGGGGTCTATTGTGAGAACCCCTTTAAATTGTGGTACCATTTTTTCAGCCAACACGCTAGGCAATACATAGCCTTGTGAAATTCCTTTTTGCATATTTGCTATAGCTGTATCCACCCAATCAGGGAAAACCTTTACACGAGCCAAAAAATTGTCATAGTCATCCACTGTTTTAAAAGGTTGATTTCCACTACCGCTGCCCAATTGTGGGAACTCATTGGTAAAACTCCAAAACTGGTTAATGGGAATCAAATGAGATGGGTAGTTTAATCCCTCTAAACTTATTTTTAGTTCATAGGCAAGCAACTCTTTGCTAAGAGCATCTTCATTATTTAATGCTTCTTGAAATTCCTCAACTTGTTGCAAATACTTTTGGTAGAACAACTTTGTTTTAGCTCGATATGATTCACTGATTGTTATCGGCATTTTATCATTATATCGATTATCGCCAATAGCTGTAGCTTCGAGGGGGAATAGCTCCATTCGCTCATCCCAGTAGTTTTGCATCAGCTTTTTCAAGTTCAGTGAAGGTTGAATATCCTCCTTAGAGCTACTGCACCCTAAAAAAAATATAACAACAGCTGACATGAGCGTGAGGTTTCTAAAATTCATAGTAATCAATTCGAGTAAAGTTTTATAGTTCATATAAAATATAAATAACAGTTATTAAACAAAATTTAGCTTTTTTTTGTGCAGAATTGAAAATCGCTTTACATTCGCGCAATTAGATTTTTTGTAAGAAAAAGTTTTTCATAGGTTGATTTGGTTAGGGATTAAACAGTCTTTACTTTTTTAAGTAGAGACTGTTCCTTTTTTATGGAAGTTTGTAAAAATTTATTTCGCCACAATATCCTCAATAAATAGCTTCTTCAATTCTGTTGCATCATTTGCTTTTAATCTTCCAGAAAGAACTAAACGAAGCTGTCGTCTTCGCAAAGCACCATCAAATCTATGCTTTTCATCTTCAGTTTCGGGTGTAAGTTCTGGTACTTTTCGCGGTCTTCCATTCGGATCAAGCGCCACAAATGTCATGTAGGCTTCATTTGACAAGTACTTAAATTGTGTTGGAATATCTTCACCATGAACCTTTAGATAAACTTCCATCGATGTACTGAATGCTCTGGTCACCTTCGCTTCTATCATCACCACATTGCCTAATCTTACTGGATTTTCAAATGAAATATTGTCAGCCGATGCCGTAACAACAGGGCATCCACAATGTCGCATGGCTGCTAAAGCCGCTGCAATATCCATCCAATGCATAAGTTTGCCCCCCATCAAATTGCCAAGTGTATTTGTATCATTTGGTAAAACTAGTTCACTCATGGTTGTTAAGGATTCACTGGGCTTCTTACTTATTACGCGTGTATGATTCATATCAACAAAACTAATAGTATTTCCTTAATTTTATGCACTCATCATGCGAACTATTCTTCAATGCATACTATTTATTTCATCGAACCTATTCTGCTTTGCCCAACATGATAGTATTATAGTTCATTTCGATTTTAATAAGTTCGATGTACCCGACTCAAGTGCTTGGCAATTGGTGACAAGAATAAGCCAAAAAAAATTTCAATACCTAACCGTTGAAAGCCATTGTGACAATATTGGCAGTGATGCATTCAATCAAAATCTTTCTCAAAAGCGAGCCAAAGCAATAAAACTACTCTTGATAGCGAATGGCATTGAACCCAGTTATATTAAAACTTACTTAGCATTTGGCGAGAAGCGCCCAATAACCAATAACGAAACTGATGAATCAAGACAACAAAACAGAAGGGCTATCGTGCATTTCTACACATTTGAAGTTGCAAAGTCAAGTTCCAATTCTCCATCTTCAACAATTCAAAAAACAGAAACTACATCAAGTCCAATAGAAGCAGAGGTCATTGAAGTGAATGAGGCTACAATCAAGCAACTAGAAGTAACTCAATTTAAAAAAGGCAAGACACTTCGTTTCAACAATTTACTTTTTATACCTGGTTATCATCATTTGATTGAATCTTCTTACCAGGATTTATATAGGCTTATAAAGGTGCTACGTGAAAATGAAAATATCGAAATCGAAATTCAAGGGCATGTATGTTGCGCAATTGTTGAACCCGACGGGCATGATGCAGAAACAGGATTAGACAATCTTTCGGTAGCTAGGGCTTATGCTGTATTTTATTTTTTGCGTGCCAATGGAATAGATGAAGAACGAATGCGATACAAAGGCTTTGGCGGAAGAAAAAAAATTAATCAAGACGAAAGTACAGAAGCTTTAAGAGCCGTCAATCGCAGAATCGAGATTTTAATTACGAATGAATGATGTAAAAGAGAAACCGCAAATGTGATAGCCTTGCTATAATTGACGTATTCCTAAATCTAAACTCAAAATTTATTTTCAAGCTAGTTTAGATTTCGTCTAATCTAAAAACATCATTGTGCCTAATACCCCTCTCAGTTGCTTGCAAATTACAGCATTCATGTATTGAATCATGTTCAAACATAAGCGCCCAATTTCGAGAAGCTGCATCTTTTAAAATCATCTCTTTCTCAGTCAAAGTATCTAAAGGTCTCATGTCGTAAGCCATCACCCAAGGCAATGAAATATGCGCCAATGACGGCATTAAATCAGCACAATACAAAATGGAAGTTCCTTTGTAATTTATCAAAGGCAACATCATTGAATCAGTATGACCTTGCACAATTTTTAGATCAAAACTTTCACCTAATGGCTTTTCATGAGCTTCGTAAAAATACAATTGTCCACTTTCTTGAATGGGTAATATATTTTCTTTTAAAAATGAGGCTTTCTCTCTCGCATTAGGCTGAATAGCTGATTTCCAATGCATTTGATGACTCCAATATTTGGCATTAGCAAATGCAGGAACCAACTTATCACCATCTCGAACAATCGCTCCACCACAATGATCGAAATGAAGATGTGTGAGAAAAACATCGGTTACATCCTGCATACTATATCCCTTCGATTCGATTGATTTTTGCAAACTATCATCGCCATGAGGATAATAATAACTAAAAAATTTGTCGTCCTGTTTATTTCCCATACCTGTATCAACCAGAATCAACTTATTATCAGTTTCAATTAATAAGCAACGCATTGCCCAAGTACACATATTATTATCATCTGAAGGATTTGCTTTTTGCCACATCGATTTAGGTACTACACCGTGCATGGCTCCTCCATCTAATTTGAATAAACCCGTATTGATTGCGTGTAATGTCATTTTATGTTTGTTTTAAATGAGAATTTTAGTCTGAATAAAAGTAATAAACCAATAATAAAATATACGCTTAATGCTAAGGTTGAATTTCGCATGCCGTTCATCAAATCAGCCACTAAGCCAAATGACAAAGTACCCATTACGATTCCAATTTTTTCGCAAACATCATAAAAACTAAAGTAAGAAGCGGTATCGTTTGTTTGTGGCAATAACTTGGCATAAGTAGAACGCGATAATGATTGAATGCCACCCATCACGAGCCCTACACAAAATGCAAGCACATAAAACTCATTAGCTGTTCTTACAAAATATGCCGCAATACATATACCAATCCAAATAACTATTAAAATGATGAGGGCTATTTTGTTGCCTTTTACTTT
>JBIIJE010000006.1:0-54022 GCA_044234005.1 Chitinophagaceae bacterium
TGGGATGCATTTTGATAAAGTTTGAAAATAAAACAATCAGCTTACAAAACATTATCGGTTTGTTGGCTAAATTTGCAGTATGATTTTACCTGTTGTTGCTTATGGACATCCTATGCTGCGGAAAGTATGTGTCCCTATTGATGCTCAATTTCCTAATTTAAACACCTTGATAGATAATATGTGGGAAACGATGTATTATACGAATGGTGTCGGTTTAGCAGCTCCACAAATCAATCAAAGCATCCGTTTATTTGTAGTGGATAGTTTACAAATTGTAGAAGGGGCAGATGAAGAAGATAAAGATAATTTTAAAGATGAAAAGCCCATTAAGCAAGTGTTTATCAATCCACAAATTGTAGAATTGGCTGGCGACGATTGGAAATACAACGAAGGATGTTTGAGCATTCCGAAAGTACGCGAAGATGTCTATCGCGCTGAAGAAGTAACTTTAACCTTTCAAGATGAAAATTTCCAAAGCCATACTGCAACCTATGATGGTATAACAGCCCGTATCATTTTGCATGAATACGACCATATTGAGGGCAAACTATTTATTGATCATATCAAACCCTTGCGTCGCAGGCTTATCAAATCTAAATTGGATGATATCACAAAAGGCAAAATAAGCGTGGACTACAAAATGATCTATTTTAAATAAGATAAATCTTGAGTCATTTTTGAATTGCTTAATTTTTTCCCAATTCTTCAGTCAGACTTTGTTTCAAAACCAATTCATGCTTAACATTGCAATGTGCATTTTGTAAAGTATTTCATACTGTCACTCTTATTCCCTTTTTGGATAGCATGCGCGAATATCATGGCACCAACAGGTGGCGATAAAGACATGACAGCCCCAAAAATGATTTCCCGTTCTATAAAAGACTCATCTGTCAATTTTAAAGGTGGAAATATTGAATTTATTTTTGATGAATTTATCCAATTAAAAGATTTACAGAAGCAATTACTCATTTCTCCGCTCTTAAAAGAAAAACCTATTATCTCAGCACATAAACGCAAACTCAATATATTCATAGCTGATAGCTTACTACTAGATAATACAACCTATCGCGTAAGTTTAGGTAATGCAATTCAAGACATGCATGAAGGTAATCCATATGATAATTTAGGCTTTACTTTTTCCACGGCTAATTACTTTGATTCATTAGAAATTGATGGCAAGGTGTTTGATGCACAAACAGGCCAACCCGATACTTCGGTAGTTATCGTTTTATATGATGCTCAAGTGCCTGATAGTATTTTCAAAAAACAAAAACCCTTGTATGTCGTGAAACCGAACGGCGAATCTTTTCGTTTTATGAATATGCCGCAACGCTCTTTCAAAATATTTGCTTTACAAGATGCAAATCAAAATTTGATGTATGATTTACCTACAGAAAAATTAGCATTCTTGGATCGAGTTATTTCGCCAAATAACCCCTCCAATAAAATTACTTTATACACTTTTATTGAAGCAGATGCAAGGGATACTTCTAAACTCAGTATGCGCAGAGGAATGACAAATACGAATACGAAAAATGCAAAACTGAATTATCAGGTGAACATAGATACTAGCAAAAAACAACAATGTAATTTCGAATTGACAGATTCAATTGTAATTTCGTTTACCCAGAAAATAAAAAATTTTGATATAAGTAAAGTTCGATTGAGTCAACAAGAAATTTTAGACGCCACCGCTCAAATTAATTTAGATTCATCTGCCACAAAAATTATTATAAAAACAGATTGGGTCGCCGATGCTAGTTATACCTTGCAACTGAGAAAAGGTTTTATTATAGATAGCATTGATACAAAAGCTGATAGTGCATTATTTCAAATCAAAACAAAACGTTTAATTGATTATGGATTTGCATCTTTGATTGTAGAAAAAAATGAGAATAATTGGCTCGAGTTAACGGATGGAGAAAAAATAATTGCAAGAAAACCAGCCAACGATACTTTAGTTAAATTTGAATTACTAAAACCTGCAACGTATCATGTGCGTATCTTACACGATAAAAATAAAAATGGGAAATGGGATAGCGGCAATTATTCGAAAGGAATACAACCAGAAATTGTAGAACGTTTACCGCAAGAAATTCTTATTAAAGCTAATTGGGAAAATAAAATCAATCTTACCGAAAAACTAAAACCTAAAAGAGAAAGATGACAAAATTATCGGTAAACGTAAACAAATTTGCAACCTTACGAAACGCACGCGGTGGCAATAATCCCAACCTTTTGCAAGTTGTGAAAGATATTGAAGCCTTTGGTGCAAATGGCATTACAGTGCATCCACGCCCCGACGAAAGGCATATTCGATATGAAGACGTCACCGCCATAAAATCTTTGATAAAGACAGAATTAAATATTGAAGGGAATCCTCGAGAACAAAAATTTATTGATTTAGTGTTAAAAAACCAACCTGCACAAGTAACGCTCGTACCTGATGCTGAAAATCAACTCACCTCAAATCATGGTTGGGACACAATTACACATAAAAAATATTTAACTGAGACGATTCAAATTTTCAAAGAAGCTGGCATTCGTGTTTCTATTTTTGTGGATGCCAATATTGAAATGATACAAGCTGCAAAAGCAATACAAACAGATAGAATAGAATTGTACACGGAAAATTATGCAAAGCAATTCTATGCTGATAAAACGAGTGCCATACAACCATATATAGATGCGGCTTTGCAAGCCCATGAACTAGGCTTAGGTATTAATGCAGGTCATGATTTAGATTTACAAAATCTCAATTTCTTTGCGAAGCATATACCGAATTTGTTGGAAGTCTCGATAGGACATGCACTAGTTTGCGATGCACTTTATTTAGGTCTTGAAAATACAGTACAAATGTATAAGCGATGCTTATCATAATGAAGGAAGAAATACTCGAAAATTAGCGCTGCTAAAATTTAATTGAGAACAACCTCGGGCAATCGATATGTAACGCCATCATAGACGAATAACTTATCAATTTCTAATTTCCAATACTGATATAAAGGCGACTTACTTAGGATTTCAAAAACTTCCTCCTTTGAATTTGCATTTACTAATATCCATGAGCGATAACTATCCATGCTTACTGCATAATGTTCGATTATTTTTTTCTCAATTAACTCATTGATGTAAAGACGATGTTGTGGCACATAGTCCATAAATTCATCATCCATTGTGAAGTAAATAGTAGCTTGATATTTATGCATGTTTATATTTCGATTGCTTGTATGGTGTTTATTTTATCTTCATCATAAGGTTGTAGTACTTTGATATAATTATCCGAATAACCTTCCATCATGCCATCTTTATCGGCTTGTTCAAATAATACATTTCTGGCTTCACCTTTATGAGATTCGCTAAAGTAATGCATTTTCTTCTCGGACAAATTTCTCAATATACTATTTCGATGCTTTCGTATAATTTGCGGCACAATACCATCCATATTTGCCGCAGAGGTATTTACTCTTTCGGAGTAAGTAAATACATGTAGATATGAAACATCCAATTGGTGCAAGAAATCAAATGTCTCTTGAAAAATTTCGTCTGTCTCGCCCGGGAAACCAACAATTACATCCGCACCAATACAAGCATGCGGCATAAGCGACTTTATTTTTTCAATCCTTGCTGCATAAAGTTCACGTTTATAGCGTCGTCGCATAAGACTTAGTAAATGGTTACTACCGCTTTGTAATGGAATATGAAAATGTGGCATGAACGATTTTGACTGCGCTACAAATTCAATAATTTCATCCGTCAATAAATTAGGTTCAATTGATGAAATTCTGAATCTTGGAATAATATTTTGGGCGTCCAAGGCTTGGATTAAGTCATAAAAACTTTCCTCACTTTTCTTCGCGCCATGAAGTCCTTTGCCAAAATCGCCCAAGTTAACACCGGTCAATACAATTTCTTGTACACCTGTATTCGCCAATTCTATCACATTCTGAAGCACTCCTTCTATTGAGTCGCTTCTGCTATGACCGCGTGCTAAGGGTATCGTGCAAAACGAACAGTTATAATTGCAACCATCTTGCACTTTTAAGAAAGTTCGCGTTCTATCGTGTAACGAAAAAGAGGCATGAAAAGCATTGACTTCCTCGATATCACATGAGCAAATTTTGCGTTCGCCATTTTGTTTAAACTCAGCTAAATGTTTGGCGATATTAAATTTCTCATTGGCGCCAATTACTAAATCTACCCCTTCAAATGCTGCGATGGATTCTGGTTTCAATTGAGCATAGCAACCTGTAATCACAATTGTAGAATGAGGATTTTGGCGTTTTACTCTCTTGATGAGTTGCTTACATTCTTTATCTGCATTTTCGGTAACAGAGCAAGTATTTATAACATAAACATCAGCTGCCTCTTGAAAATCTTTCTTGACATACCCCTCATCCAAAAGCTGCCGTGAAATGCTAGATGTTTCTGAAAAATTCAGTTTGCATCCTAAAGTATGAAATGCTATGGAAGATTCTTGACTCAAGGTTTGCAAAAGTAGTGGATTCAATGAAAACTTAAATGAATATGATCATTTTATGTTCGTGAATTAAAAAGAGAGGAGGACTTTTCAAATCCATCACAAGGCTATTTCAGCAGTGCATTTCGGATAGAAAAATTACCCATAAATAAATCGTAACCATTTATTCGTAAAGGTTTTATGTATTTTTCCCTAATTTAGCTTAAAATAAAGGCTTACATGCAAGGACATAATACGATAAATTGGTTTGAGATTGCCGTAACAGATTTTGATCGAGCTAAAAAGTTTTACGAAACGATATTTGATATCTCAATGCAAGTCACCTCAGTACAAGGTTATAAAATGGCATTTTTCCCAGCTAGCGAAGGCAAAGTGAGCGGTGCTATTTGTTACGGCGAAGGTTATATTCCGAGTGGAGCAGGGGCTTTGCTTTACTTAAATGCTAATCCAGATGTAAATGTAATATTAGACAGAGTGCCCATTGCTGGCGGCAAAATACTAGTACCCAAAACTTTGATTGGAGACGATTTAGGATATTATGCATTTATTTTAGACACTGAAGGAAATCGAATTGCACTTCAATCATTGAGGTAGCTTACACAAACCTCTAGCATTTAACTTGTTGGGAACAAAAGTAATTCCGAATTTGTCACTTTAATTTGCCCTCATCGCAACCATCAACCACTAGGTCACAGATACTGAATTAAGGTAATATTCATGGTGGATTCGTAACAAAATACAATACCATATCATTAACCTTATTAGCTTTGTTTCTTATCATGTTTTATATGTGATATTTTTTTCTGCTATGATGTCAATCGCGAGCGCCTCCAGCCTGATATTCATGATAAATTGGCAAGCGAATTGAGTAATATCAAGCGGAAAGGGAGTTTAACGGATAATCATTCAAAGAAGTTTGTAACAACATCATTAAACATGCTCAAGCCCAACATGTGAGCATGACATTTGAATTCGAAAACAATCTATTGTCAATAATCATTCAAGACGATGGCAAAGGCATGTCTCAACAGCAAATTAAAGGCAAAGGATTATATACTTTAAAAAAACGAATTGCCGCTTGCCAAGGCACTATTGCTTGGCAAAATACGAATCCGGGTTTGGCGATAAAGTTAATTGTACACACCTGATAGAAAGTATAATTCAGAATTAGATAGCTTCTTCCCCCCCCTAATAGCCATATTTACCATATTATTGCGAATGATGATTTTTAAAAAAACCATATTATATTTACCATTTATCAACAGTTGATGAATAACCAAACTGAACTTAGTATCGTAATTCCTGCCTATAATGAGGCGGAAAATTTGAAAATCATTTTACCTGATCTAGTCGAATTTGTGCGAAAAAATAATTGGCACCTCATTATTACCAATGATGGATCGAAAGACAATACCAAAGAAATACTTGAATCATACAAGGATTCGAGTGTACTTACTATTGTGAATCACAAATTAAATAAAGGCTATGGTGCAGCCATAAAAAGTGGCATTGAAGCATGTAACACCGAATATCTCATTACCATCGATGCGGATGGGCAACATCAAAAAGAGGATGTAGAAAAATTATTCCATCTCATTAAGAAGACAGATGCGGATATGATAGTCGGCTCACGAAAAGGTAACAAGGATGCGACCATAGCAAGAGGCATTGGAAAATCAATTATTCGTTTCATCGCCAACCTTTTATTAAAAATACCTATTTATGATATTAATTCTGGGATGAAAATTTATAGAGCAGAGCTTGCTAAACAATACTTGTACCTAACCCCTAATAGCATGCCATTTAGCGATGTTATTACATTAATATTTATTAGCAACCGAAATTTGGTTTTAGAAGAACCAATTAGCATTAAAGCGAGACTTAAAGGAGAAAGCACCATTGGTATTCAAACTGCTTTTGAAACCGTAAAAGAAATAATTAATATTATCTTTCTTTTCAACCCTTTAAAAATATTCTTACCTATTTCTATACTCATTTTTTTGCTATCCATAGCATGGGGCATTCCAATTATCTTAAAAGGGCAAGGTGTTAGTGTGGGTGCCGTATTAGGCATATTATCATCTCTCATTTTCTTTTTTCTAGGCTTAATCGCGGAGCAATTGACCTTGATTCGTAAAAATAAAAAATAGTTATGTTTGATTTCAGACATTTTATTAATTACAATTATTACAGCCTATAACGCAGAAAATACACTAGCTGAATGTCTGGACAACCTTTTAAAACAGGAATATAATAGCTATGAAATCATTGTTGTAAAGGATTAATCTATTGTCAACCCGCAAAAACTACTTAATCAATATGCGAAACAGTATCCAAACATCATAAAATTTGTAGAAATTTCCAATATTGGCCATGTTTATGCAAGAAATGCAGGCATTTCCAAGTCTTCAGGGAAGTACTTGGCATTTAATGATAGTGATGATTTTGTAGCATCCAATTATTTTTCCGTGATTGATCAGGCATTAAAGGCAACTTGTGTACTATAGCTCATCACTCTAATTCCTTCATATCTATTCAAACATCAAAAATGGGCTTTGGACTATAGGCTTACCTATTTCACATATTGCTAATATATTTTCAAGCGCTGTATTACAAGTAGTTTTGCCATAATTATCAAGTGAAAAAAATCATCAAAAAAGAATCGCAATCATTAAAAAGGCGATACTTATTATTCTATTTACTGCAGCTTTTGTTGGACCTTTTCCGAAATAATCATTGAGTTATTCTATGGAAAAACATAGAATGGTGCGGTAAAATATCTAAAATGGCAAGGTTTAATTATTTTAAGTTTATCCTTGATTCAATTTTTCTTTACGATTCAATTCTCGAAAAATAAAAAGAAAAATAAAAATAGATTGGAGATAGAAAACTAACTTTTTGGCCTCACGTCTTGTCATAACCTAGAATGCCAAAAATTTATTACTGTATAGAATACCATTGATTAAAGTAAAAATGCTATAACATTACTTCTTCATCACAGCTTGTAAATATTGCTTCATATCGTTAGCATACTTATTTTGAGGCTGCATTTTTGCTAGGTTATCAAAATCGTTATACGCATTTTCATACTGCTTCAAATTATTATATTGCACCCCTCTTCTTAAGTAATTATCCGGGTTCTTTGGATTTATTTGAATCAGCTTTGTGTAATCAGCTATTGCTCTTTCATACTCTTTTAATTCTGTATAAAGAAGCGCCCTGTTCGTAAATGCCTTTTGATAGTTTGGATTAATAGAAATCGTTTTACTACAGTCATCTATTGCTTTGTTCAATTCGTTTAAATTGACAAACACATTTGATCGGTTACAATAAGCATCGGTATAATTTGGATCAAGTTCAATAGCTTTAGTAAAATCACTTTTTGCAGCTTCCCATTGCTTTTGCATCATATAAATATTGCCTCTGTTAAAATAACAACTAGCATTGCTGGGTTGCAATTGAATGGCTTTACTCAAATCGTCGATGGCTTCTTTCAATTGATTCAAATTGCTGTAGGAAATACCTCTACTTTGGAAGGCGTCAAAATAACTAGGATAAATTTCGATGGCTTTTGTAAAATTTGAAATGGACTCAGGCCACTGATTAAATTTCGATTGCGCAATCCCAAGATTCCAATAAGCCGCGGCGAAGTAATTTGGATTCAACTTTATAGCCTGACTATAATCGGACATGGCGTCTTTCCAATTACCTAAACTCCATTGAGCTACTCCTCTATTTAAATAAGGTCGTGCCTTATTCGGCGATTTTGATACCACATCACTCCATAAACTTAGAGAATCTTTCCAAACATTGTTCCTTTGATAGGTAAGCACAGAATTAACTCCGATAATTACCATAAATATGAAATAAGCTAAATACTTACTCTTTTCGTAAACAAAATGATAAACTAAGCCAACCAAGGCTAAAAAGAAACCAAAAGAAGGAAGGTAAGTACGATGCTCAAACATTACATCTTCAATAGGTTTAATACTTGATTCGATGGATAAGGCAATAAAGAACCAAAATATCCCGAAGGATACAATTCGATTCTTCTTAAAAAAATAAATCGCAAAGAAAATGAGTGATAACAAAAATAATAGCCCCAATAGGGTCGGAGCGTCTAGTAAGGTAAAAGAAGGTTCAATATCATGATCTAAATTCTGATTATAGGGAAAAAGTAAAAGTCGAATATAAATTGGAATAACCTTAAACTGTGTCAATAGATAATTCATAGAGGTAACCGCGTAGTCTGTGCCTCCATTTGGAACTTTAGATTCGAAAACTGAAAAAGAGAAATTAGAAAGAACAATAACTAAAGTAGCTACCAAAAGACCAAGCGCTGAATATATTTTACTTGCTTGAATTTTTAATGATTTGGTTTGAAAAAAACACACCTCACAAAGAAGAATGGTTAATGGAAGCGTGAAAGAATTCTCTTTACACAAAAATGCAGAAACAGACGCGATGAGAAATAGCGCATAATAAATAATCCTCCTACTCGAATCAGCAATTCTTCCCTTGAGGTAAAAAATAACAGCTAATAAATAAAATAAGGCCGCCATCGATGCCATACGCTGAACAATATAAGTTACAGATTGTGTTGCTAATGGATGAGAAACAAAAAGCAATGCCATCACAAATGCAATCACATTCTTACTCTCCGCGATCTTATTACTTGCTAAGCCAGAAATTGAAAAAATCAAGAGGGTAAGCCACCAAACCAGCCCTGCATTCAGTAGATGAATAAATATATTAAAATAGTGATAAGAACCAACTTCAAGCTCTGAAATGCTATAATTCATAGCGAATGAATAAAAAGGCAAAAAACGAGTATGACTATGTTCCCAAATAGCCCCCACATTCGAAACATCTCTAATAACAGGGTTTTCCATAATGTTATTCCGATCATCAAAGTGAAAAGCGCAATCAATAGAGTTAGAATAAATTGCGAATCCCAGTATAAAAACAAGAGCTAAATATAAAACATCACGAAAACTTGTATGTTTTACTTGAAGTGTTGCATCCGGCATTATAGTTTTTTCTATTTGAGGAGCAGGAACATTATTTTGCTTTTTCTGTTTCATTTTAATTTGCTTAGCGGATTAGATTAATTTGGCTAAAATATTTCAAATTATTTTGATAACAAAGAAATGAAATTATACCGAATATGAACTGTAAATAGTCCAATTGTTTTATGCTCGGTACTAGCCTTGCGGCAAGGCAGGTAATCTCATCTAGCATTTCTTAAATTTTTATAAATAAAGATGCCATGCTAGATTTCAAATGCACACAAATCATGAACTATTCCTATTTATCAAATCATGTTGTTACTATATTAGCAAATGAAAAATAACCAATGAAAAAATTAACTCGTTGCACTTGGTGCTTAAAAGACGACCAAGAAATGAAATATCATGATGAAGAATGGGGTGTGCCTGTGCATGATGATGCCAAGCATTTTGAATTTATGCTGCTTGATACTTTCCAAGCTGGTTTAAGTTGGCGAACCATTTTGCACAAACGAGAAAATTTCCGCAAGGCATTCGATAAATTTAATTATAAAAAAATAGCCAAATACAATGAAGAAAAGGTCCAAATTCTAATGCAAGATGCAGGCATTATTCGGAATCAGTTAAAAATACGAGCCACCATCACGAATGCAATCGCTTTTATGACAATTCAAAAAGAGTTTGGCAGCTTTGACACCTATGTTTGGCAATTTGTAAATCACAAAACTATTGTAAACACACATAAAACACATGCGAATCTTCAAGCCACCTCTCCCGAAAGTGATGCTATGAGTAGAGACCTATACAAGCGAGGTTTTAAATTTGTAGGCTCAACAATTGTATACGCTTATATGCAAGCTGCAGGTTTGGTGAATGATCATTTGGTGGATTGCTATCGATATGCCGAAGAAAAGATGTGATGATATGCCGATATATCAATTTGCAAATGAGACAATTAGTGAATAAGAACATTGAGAAATTGACAATTGATGATTAATTCATTTTAACCAAACAACTGATATCTGGCAAGCGATAAGTATTCTAAAAAAAGTATTATTTTGCACGAATAAAAATATAATTCACCCTCAACTTCGGAAATTCCACTGACAACTGCTTCTCAAGGGGAGTCGGATGTCTGAAATTGAACAAAGTAAAAAAAATGAAATTATTAGAAAATAAAGTAGCAATTATCACAGGGGGCAGTCGCGGAATTGGCGAAGCCATTGTATTAAAATTTGCAGAACAGGGTTGCCACGTCGCGTTTACTTACATTAGCGATAGTAGTGCCGAAAGAAGTAAAGCGCTTGAAGCAACATGTATAGCAATGGGTGTAAAAGCAAAAGCTTACAAAAGCAATGCGGGAAATTTTGCCGATTGCGAAGCCTTCGTGAATGAAGTAGTAAAAGATTTTGGCACCATTGATATTTGTGTAAATAACGCGGGTATTTCTAGAGATAATTTATTACTCCGCATGACAGAAGAACAATGGGATGATGTGATGGCAATCAATTTGAAATCAGTCTTTAATATGACGAAGCAAGTAATGCGTCCCATGATGAAAGCAAAATCAGGAAGCATTATTAATATGAGTTCTGTAATTGGTGAAATGGGCAATGCAGGTCAAAGTAGTTATGCGGCAAGCAAAGCAGGTGTTATAGGATTTACAAAATCAGTAGCGAAAGAAATTGGCAGTCGTAATATTCGATGCAATGCCATTGCACCAGGCTTCGTGGAGACAGACATGACGTCTTATTTACAAGAAGGTGAAGGCGCTGAAAAATATAAAGCCGGTATTCCTTTACAACGATTTGCGAGTGCGAATGACATCGCCAATACCGCTTTATTCTTAGCATCCGATATGGGTAATTATATCACAGGTCAAGTCATTAGTGTTTGTGGCGGTTTATGTATCTAAATTTTAATTCTCTCAACTTTCAATTTTCTAAATGAAATATTTACTCATTTTAATTAGCATTTTATCCGGCTCAATGGCGGTGGCACAAGATTCTACATCATCTGAAGCCTTCGATCCAAGCTTATATGAAGATGGTGCGAATGTGCAAAAATTTTGCACGCAAAAAGTACTGAATCAAACACCCACAAAATTATACTCTATTGGTTATGAGCATAATTTGGGTTTCGAAAGTAAAAATGCATCAGATGGTAAACATAGTATACAAGGCATGGGTGGTCTGCGCATTGGATTAAGTTTGCTGGCGATTAGCAAAAATAATTTAATTGTTAGTTTGGGTTTAAACTCTTGGTCAAGTAGAATTCAATCGAAATTCAACCTCATAAGAGTTGATATGAATCAGGTTTACAATAATGGCATGGATGTTGAAAGTTTTAATGCTCTTGTGTTTAAGCCTTTGAATGAAAAACATTTTATTATTGGTCAAGCCAATGTAGATATGGCAACCATTGATAATAATAGAGAATGGGCATTTACAAAATCAGGACTTACTTTTTATGGCAGCATTATGTATGGCTGGAAAAAAGGTGATTACAGAATGATGGCATTGGGTTTGTCGCGCACCTATCGTTTAGGACGCCCGTTAATAGTACCTATCTTCTTGTATAACCAAACGTTTAACGAACATTGGGGTATTGAATCTTTGTTGCCTGCACGCGCACATGTTAGGTATAATTTTTCAACTAATTCCATGCTGTTAGCTGGATATGAATTGGAAGGTCAACAATTTGACTTAGTGGCTAGCAATCAATTTTTGCAACGTGGCGAAATAAAACCTCGTATTGTTTGGGAAAAGAAATTAAAAGGCTTTTTTTGGTTAAGCGCGCAAGCTGGCTATCGCTTGAATGGTCGCTTCAATCTTGTAAATAAGCAAGAAAAAAATGAAATCTTTAAAAATGACTGGGGTGCTTCTCCATACTTCAATGTGAGTATCAATTTCGTGAGTCCCTAGTTTATAAACAATGCTATCAGCTATTATGAATGAAATTAATTCATAATAGTAAATACTCCGTTTTTTAAAAGCCAATTTTGCTAGTGAATATAAAGTGAAGAATGGAAAAACTGCAGCATTGAATCAATACAAAGACACCAATTTAATGGAACAAGTAATAGGATTAACAAAACAGGTTAAACATAATTAGCTACAATTTTGAAACTTTTGAATTGGTACACAACAAAACACAACTAACCCAAACGTTAGGTTTGTAAACCCCTATACAAAATTGTTTAGTCTGAATATCAAACTAATATTTCACGATTGTCTTTATTTACAGAACCTATAAGGCTTTCATATCAAAATTATCAGTTTGGTTTAGGCGTAAACTTTAATCGTTTGGTCACATAAAGATTTAGCAAGTCAATTTTAGTATATTTTTGAAGGCCGTACTCAACAATTAAAATGGTAAACGAATTATTAAAAACAGCATTGGGCAGATTGCGAATTGTAGCATTTGTTGAAGGCTGCTCATATCTACTTTTAGGTTTTACAATGCTTTTGAAATACAAATTTTACTTGCCACAGCCCAATTATGTTGTTGGTCTGGTTCATGGAGTGTTATTTGTAATCTACATTTTTTTAGTTCTACAAGTGGCATTGTTGCAACGCTGGAGCAAACTCAAAGTATTTTGGGCTTTCTTAGCCTCGCTGATTCCATTCGGTACATTTTACGCTGATAAAAAAATTTTCCGACAATGAAAGTAGCAGAAGTACAAGAAACAATGCTCTGACTTTTAGCTATTACACTTTTTTAGTTCACGAAGAGAAAATAATAATGGAAAATTTACCTCAAATTACGTGATAGCATTTGAGGAACGAAAACTCTACCTAGCCTAAACTTTTGCACCAAGTTCAGAGTTTATTGTTTTACATTCGAGCTAATCACTTTTACAACTCGTTTACTTTTTTACCATCCGTGTCCATGTATCAGTTCTACCAAATAGGGACACACCAATGTAGCCACGAACCTCTAAGGTATTTTTCCCAGTTAGCTCGGCTTTACAAGCATACTCTTTACCCGTCTTTGGATCATAAATAGTTCCGTCAATCCATTGTTTTTCGCTTTCATCAAATTTGAAGCCTTTGATATTAACTAACCCCAATGTTGGCACATTGCGAAGTGTTTCATCGGGATTACGTTTATCTAATTTAGGTTTGCCAGTTTCAGGATCTATCGGCTCTTTCAACCAAACAATTTTTCCAGCATAATGCCCTGAAGTAGTTTTATAAATTTGTATGATACCAGTTCCTTCACCATTCTTCCAATTGCCTACAATATCGTCTGTTGATTGTGCTTTAACACAAATCACACTCACCATTATAAAAAGTAAACTCAACATATATTTCATAATCCTTATTTTTTATTTTACGCAATGTAATTTTTAATTGCATTATATAGACTATAAAAAAGAAAAAAATTAATTTGGAAATATAATAAATTTTAAATTTAAATCTACGCTTTGAAAATTTAAACAAGGTGAAACGACTATTTACACAGCAAACTAACTTCTAATAGTTGCAATCGTGCACTAAGCTAGCACGGTATAAACATGTTCCATTTCAAAAATATTTTAACACTCTGAACAACCAAGGTTTTATTTTTTTATCTGCATTCGAAATTTCTTAAGTCGTTTATTAGATAAGCATGTTATGCTGAGACCTAATTATTCTATACGCACAATTTGGCTGCAAAAGAATTCCCCAATATTTGAAAATACAATACTTAATAACCTTTAAAAATTAGAAAACATGATGTCAAATAAAACTTAGATTGCAGTGGTGGTGGTTCGCTTCATTGTATAACTTATCCAAGAAAATAAAAAACTCTCCAAAGAAAAAGAAGTAAAGAAATGATATGATGATTTTGTGTGAAGTATGAAGCACCTATCCGAATATTATTTACGAGAGCCTCGATACAATAATTATGACAACTTAAATTATCACTCAAGAAATTAAAAAATTAATACAATGAACAATTTAATCATACCCAATATAAACGTGCTGAATAGCATGTAAGTAAATGACTCTATCAGCCATTAAATGATATTTTCTTCATTGAAAAAATCTGCACCTCAAAGTCATGTAATTTACACTTATGATACGAATGTCAGGTATTTACTATCGGGAATTCATTAACTTTACTTATTATGATACATCAAATCTTACAAGACAAATCGGTTAAGTTATTCATCATCTTAGCAGGTTTGTTTTCTACCAATGCTATTGTTGCTGAATTTATTGGGGGTAAAATTTTTTCTTTAGAAAAGACATTAGGTTTCGATCCTGTCTCTTTCACATTATTCGGCGAATCGGGCTTAGCATTTAATTTAACTGCTGGTGTCTTGCTATGGCCCATTGTGTTTATCATGACAGACATAATTAATGAATATTATGGCATGCGTGGCGTGAAATTTTTGTCATACCTCACGGTAGGGTTGATTAGTTTATCTTTTTTTGCAGCCTATGGGGCGATTCATTTGGTACCTGCCGATTGGTGGACAGGTGTAAATGCAGAAAAAGGAATTCCAGATACACAAAAGGCTTATGCGCAAATTTTTGGACAAGGCATGTGGATCATTGTTGCATCAATTACTGCTTTCCTAATTGGGCAAATATTAGATGTCTATATTTTTCATAAAGTAAAACAACGTACGGGTGAAGGTAAAATATGGTTGCGGGCAACAGGTTCTACTGCGATCTCTCAATTTGTAGATAGTTTTATAGTTATCGTAATTGCATTTAAAATAGGTCAAGATTGGAGTTGGGGTAAAGTGATAGCAATTGTATTGGTAGGTTATTCTTACAAATTTCTTGTCGCAATTTTAATCACACCGATTATATATCTCGTGCATAATTGGATAGAAAAATATTTAGGTGCTGATGTTGCCACCGAAATGAAAAAGCAAGCCTTGTTAAGCGAGTAGACTAATTAAAATTAAATACGAGTCCGGTATAAATCGAACCGTTCCCAACATTCAACCTAGGTTTTCGGAGTTCATTAGCCATCCATTGATTATCATTGATGTAAGCGATGCGAAAATGCTTAAACATGAAACTTAGTGAATAACTCATTTGTCGAAATGATAAACCAACACTAATTAATCCGTTATTAAATGGTACCAGATTGATACCTAAGTTAGCATCAAACAAACCACTCTCATTCATGAGTACATCTAAACCTGCATGAAATCGGTTCCACTTATAAGTAGTGCCAAGACCTAAACATCTTTGAGTCACTTTCAAATCAATTGAGTCAGAAGTCGTATATAAATCTCGGTATAATTTACTACCCAAAACATTCATAAGATTTCCGCCAAATTGCAAATTAACTGTTGGTTTGTATGAAAATGAAATATCCGCATCGGGTGAAAAATAACTTAAATCTTTATTGATGAGTTTGGCAATGCCTTGATTATCGCAAAACAGACTATCAGGATTATTGAATTGTTGGTAAATTCCTTTAGCTGTAATTCCAAAACTCATGGAAGATGAAATTTGATACGCAGCCGCCAATTGCAAATTAGCTTCCTGCAATTTAAAAATCAATGAATCTTCTAATCGATCGGTGTTGTCATTCTTGAAAAAAATCTTTCTAAATTCATCTTGTCTTGTTCCTATGAAGCCAATTCCAACTGATAATTTTTCACTTAGCGCTGTGTAAGCACTCGCTTTGATATTATTGCGCGTATTAGTAAGCAAACTCACATTACTTTTCTTGGCACTTAATGCGATAGAGGATGGATTCCATAAAACGGACTCGCTCATATCTCTGCTTGGCGAGAAATTAAAGCCCTTGCTGGCGGTATGATACATACTCGACGCAAATAAAAATTGCCCGTAATTTATATCTCCATCAAAAATAGTATGGGTCCAATAATGGTTATTCGCTAATCCTGTGGCGGAGAAAGCTGTAATTGTTGTGTTTATAAAATTAAGCAAAGCAGGTGTTCCCGCTAAGGCTGATATATTCGACATTTTACTTAAATCTTGTGGCGCTTGATTACTTATTGCACTCAACACACTATCTGTTTTACGAGGCGCTAATTCTGCATCCTTGCATTTTGCCTCGAGCTTCCAATCCTTGGTTGTAATATAAACTTTTTCATTATTTTTAGATTTGGCTTGTTCAGGGACAAAAATTTTATAGGTCATTTTCTTACAATCCTTGCATTTCGAGATTGCTGTGAGTGTGATGGTTTTATCTTGTAATTGTTTTACAGGTACACCCGTTGAAAACTCAAAATAACCTGACGGAAATGATTGTGTTTGCGTAGATTTAGAAGGTATAAAGTTAGGCACAATGACCACATTCTCTGCGCCTTTCGATGAGCTCGAATCTTGATTTAAACACTTAACCTTTCCTCGTATATGAAGTATTTGAGCATTTGATACAATACAAATTTGCATCATGCAGAAAATCGAAAGTAAAGGCTTTAGCATAGATTGGTTTTCTGTACCTCGAATATAACTCAAATATGCTGCTTCCTATTTAATAAACTAAAAAAATTATTTTGAAATTGGGTTAAGGTAAATATCCTTTTCTATCTCTTCTTGTTCTTCTGGCTTTATTTTAATGGTCTTATCTGCATAACCTTCATGCGAAGTAGTAATTTCAATTTCTCCATTTTCATTTAGCTCCGTTACGTCAATTCTATAAGAGCCATCAGAAGAAGTTTTGGCAGCCATATTCGTACCTTCAATATTTACTTCAACTTGTTCGATAGGAACTTCCGCTGAAGTTTTTACTTTCCCTTGTATGATAAAATGTATTTGCTTATTCGCTTCTCCATCAACAAGGAGAGCACTTCTTAATATCCCAATAGAAGCGACTAATAAACAAATGCCCACAGCAATATATTTAAATTTTTGAGAGCTTACGTGTCGTTGAATATTTTCAGCTGTAGTTGTATCTCCTTCTTTATTTTCTATTCTCTCTTCTTCAAGTTTTGTGGTCTCTCCGTTCAAAATTCTTGATACAGCTTGAAATAACAACTCTAATTCTGGATGATTTCCCTCTCCATTCCAATCTATCAGTAACGCGCTTTCAACACGTTTAAAAGCAAGTGGAATCTGCACTTGCTCTAATAATATGGGTACAAGCTTTTTTTGATTTAATGCTTCAGAGGCTTCATTTTTTACCCACTCTGATTGTATTGAACGTTTTGTCCAAATTACTAATACACAATCAGCTTGATTGAGTTCCCGTTCAATTACGTTGTCATAATTCTCACCAATAGGTATATCTCTATCCCACCAAACGCTCCAGCTTTTTTGCTCAAGTATGTGGGCTAAATTTTTCACCAAGGTTTTATCGGTGCTTGAATAACTTATGAAAATATTAGCCATTATAAGTGTGAATATAATTTACAGTTTCGTAAACTTCACATGGAATTTTTTTATCCCGTCAAAACCTTGCAAAATATAATTGCCTTTCGCTAAATTTTCTATGGATAATGATTTCACATCCGTTGAAATATTATTCAGAATAACATTCCCTAGCATATCCATCACGCAAATGCGTTTCCATTTTGTATTACCTAAAATGAATAGTTCATTTGTTGCAGGATTTGGAGCAACGGCTAAATACGATGTAGCATTATTCATGTTATCTACTGCCAAAGGCACACAGCCGGCATTGTAAGCATATCCAGGCGATCCGTTGGGACAACCCGCAAACCATGCAGCCGCTTGATTATGATTTCCATTATACTGACCATTTTCAAGTGTTGCACCACCGGCATTAGCAGCAATTGGCCAAGGAGATGCAGTTCCATAACAAATACTAGATACTAACTTTCCACTTGCATTAAACAATCGAATTACATCGCCTGTATTGCCAAAGTTTAGCGCTGTAGGCCCAATCTTGTTTGTAACATTAAGGTGAATCGAATTAAACTTTGTAAGGTCGCCAAATAGCACAACGTATTTGTTAGGTGCTAGATTGTATGAAAGCGAAAATGTATATAAATTATTATTACTTTGATCTCGCAGCGTCCAATTAGAAAGATTGACCGCAGCATTTGATTTATTATGAAGTTCTATCCAATCGCCAGCGTCTGATGTTACTGATGAATTATAATTAATTTCACTCACTATAATATTTTCTAGGCAAGGTGTGTAAACAATACCTGGACTTCCTCCGATACATGAAGCAAACCAAGAAGAACTCAGATTCGGATCGGCACTTAAATTGGTCAACTGTAGTGTTCTTCCGAAACCATCGGTGCTGCATTGCCAGCTATCGCTGAATGTAATATCGGTAATTAATTTGTAGTTTTTATCACGGATAACGATTCGTTGTCCTCCATCATTAATTTTAAAACACAATGGACCATACTTATTTGCAACATTAGGGTACGCAGCAGAAAATTTTATAGCATCGCTATAGATTACTAACCTTGCACCTGCGGCTATAAGAGTTCCTTGCGGCAGCACACAATATGTTTCATACTTATCCCCATCTAGTATCATAGCATTCGACAAATCGATACTTGTGCTACCATGATTGTGCAACTCAATCCAATCGCCACCATCGATAGAACTCTCACTATTAAAATTTATTTCATCAATCACTAAGTTCATATTCGCATTTACATTACATGCTTGTGTCGGTACAAACATATTGGCATCTATCCAAGCCAAACGACCAACGACCCAGGCTTTCATCGAATCTATCTCGCCTTTCCATGAATTGGCAACCCAACCATTAGGCCATACATAATTGCCAATCGTTTGCCATCTTGCCGAATCGATAACTGCTGCCTCTTTTAGATAATTGTAGTAAGTATCTATTCTGCCTATCAAGGTTGTGTTACTTAAAGATGTTTGTCGTAGTTCACTCCATCTACACGAAACTACGTTTTTAAACCATGCATCTTGCAGGAGTTGATTCACCCAATAGCCACTTCCATCCATCCCACAACCATTATATAATTGCCATCCGCTTGTAGGATAACCATTGCAATAATTACCGTTGCCAAAACTTAAATTATAATCCCATAAAGGACCCATGGTAAACCTACCACATTTACTATCTCTATCTTTATGTATAAATGTGCTGAGGCGATAACCGTCAATATTATTGCTAAGCTCATTTAAAATAAATAAATCTGCAAATGAAAATACGTTGGTATACTTTCTATAGCCAACATTAGGATCAGCAAAACTGAATGCCCACATCGCCGATTCAACACTATTTATATAATTACTTAAATAATTTTGCTGAGTCGCTGTTATTTCATTCCATTTGGGGTAATGATTCTGCAAGAAAACTCCTTGATTTGACGACCACCAATTATTACTATTACCTGTTACTTTATCAACCTTAAAAATATAACCTCCTGTTAGTGAATCGCCACTATTGGCTGTTGGAGTAATTTTACCGATGTCAACTCTATCTTTGTCCCGCTTAATTTTTTCTAACAACACATAAACGCCTTTATTATCTCCATCAATTATTAAGTTTACAAATTGAGCCCTACTAGCATACCAATTTAAGGCTCTTCCTAAATCATAAGTTAGTACATCACGCATAAAAGTTTTATCGGTGTATGGATTCAGCAATATCCAATCACTTTCAGCAGGCATATCTATCAATGATACATCTTGGGAATTGTTACTACTATCTAAGGTACTAAACCCATAAGGCTGCTTAGGAAATCCTTGTGATGATGAACCTCTTAACTCAATACTTATTTTACCATTATAGTTATTGAATGGATCTCCGATACAATTTAAATTACCTACACCGTTGTATATGATACCCATATCACAAATAATTCGAGGGTCGTCAACAATAGATTGACCCAATGTGTTAATTACCATGATGGACAATTTAGATTGTAAGATAGCCGCAGGTGCTTGAAACCATGATGTAAGAGGTAAATATGAAAAAGTATTATTACTTATACCTAAAAATAAAAATGGACGGCTTGATAAATCAGATGATGATGCCGATACGTTATGTGTTTCAATAGCTAAAACATTGTTTCCATTTTGTAACAAAAGTTTTTGGACTGATGTTAAGGTGTAATATAAGGGTTGTGCCCCTTGATACAAATTCGCTTCGTTTTCTGCGGTCGCAAAAGAATTCCAAGTTTGCCCAATATCCATTGAATTACGAGTGATTTCAACACCATTCAAATATGCCACAAATCCATCATCAAAATCCATACAAAAAATAGCTTGCTTAATAAGCGAAGTATCAACTATGTTAAATGATTTGCGCATATATACCGTACTTTCAGTATTTGCAATCAATGTATTATCATCATTGTCACTAAAGCCGATACTTCCTATTCCACTTTGCCAGCTCGCATCATTAAATGTTGACGTTTCCCAATTCGAAATTGGCGCATTAGGTAGATTATATTTCCAAGTTTGACTGTCTAGCACAACAGCCTCCCAATGATCTATTACATTCGCACACTGAGCTGCAAGTTGCAAATTCCCTATTAGCGATAACAAAACGAGCCCTATTTTTTTCATTCCAATCAAACAATTGCCTAAATTAAGAAATCTCTTTGATTGTTATTTCATATTCATGTTACAAATAGGCAAGTATACATATAAAATAACTATACTGCTTATTAAAATGCATCCTGAATATGCAATAATTCATAATCATTTTCTGATTTGAGATGAATTGAGATGACATCAAAACGAATATCTTTATATTCTTTATCATATAAAAACTGCCTTGCGGCCTCGGTTACATGATTAATTTTCGATTGAGAAACTGACTCTTCAGGCATACCTTGAGATAGAGTGGTTCTTGTCTTTACTTCAACGAAGATATAAATTCCTTCATCTAAAGCGATGATATCTATTTCTTTATGTCCAATTGTCCAATTTATGGCAACAATTTCGTAACCCAAATTTTGAATAAATCCCTTTGCAATAGACTCACCAAGTTGCCCTATTTTTTTGTTTCTACTCATTATTTCATATGTTTGTAGGTTCAGTATTTTTATGAAGCAACTTATTGAAAATTTCCCGCAACAACTTGAAACTGCTATTCAAATTGGCAAAAGTGCGAAACTCTCATTCAGAATCCAAGCATTTACGCAAGTAAGTATTAGTGGATTAGGTGGTAGTGGCATTGGCGCAAGTATTGTTCAAGATTATATGTTCGATAAAGCAACGATTCCATTTGTTATAAACAAACATTATTTCATCCCCAAAAATGTAAATGATACAACTTTGTTTATTGCTTGCTCATATTCTGGCAATACCGAAGAAACGTTAAACGCGGTTAAATTGGCGCATAAACAGAACGCGAATATAGTTTGTATTACTTCTGGTGGTGAGCTAGCGAGTTTCGCAAAAAAACATAAACTCAATTTAATTTTAATACCTGGCGGGAATCCACCGAGAGCATGTCTTGGATATTCTTTAGTCCAAATTCTCTTTGTGCTAAAAAAGGTGAAACTTATCAAGGCGAATATTACGAATGAGATTTCAGATTCAATAAAGTGGATAATCTCTTCAAGAAAATCGATACAAAATATTGCCTTAAAAATCAGTCAAAAATTAATTAATAAACAAGTTGCAATTTATACAACTGTAGGTCATGAAGGGTTAGCAATTAGATTTCGGCAGCAACTAAACGAAAATAGCAAAATACTTGCTTGGCATAATATAATACCTGAGATGACTCACAATGAAATAGTAGGTTGGCGACATTCAAATGAAAGTGTAGCAACTATTTGCTGCCATTTTGAAGATGATTATGATAGAAATATAACTCGCTTGAAAGTGCTAAAAAATGTTATAAAAAATTATAATACAAATATTACCGATTTAAATATTAAAGGTAAGAATTATTGGGAACAAGCCTTTTATTTTATACACCTTACCGATTGGATTTCGGTTTACCTAGCTGATGCGAATGGCCATGATACGGCTGAGGTAAAAGTTATCGACCATTTAAAAGAAACAATGTCTAAAAAATAATCTTGGCGGTATCATTAAAAATATGAAATTTGCCACACTCAATACAAGTATATGAAAGATCAAAAATATCAAATTATTATTTTAGTTACTTTAATCGTTGTTACAGCATTATGGCGCGTAACTAGCACTCAGTTAGGCTTGTACAACTTCATCCCGATGGCGGCAATCGGTCTTTTTAGCGGATCTGTTTTTACCAATAAAGGTTTGGCATATTTAATACCATTAAGCACGATGCTACTTTCTGATAGCTTGTTTGCTGTTTTCACTACTACGCAAGGATTCTATGGTTTTTCACAGTTCATCAATTATGGAGCCTTAGCACTTGTCACTTTATTAGGAACTTTTCTTAAACACAGAAATCCATTAAGTATCCTAGGTTATACATTATCTGGTTCAATGCTATTTTTTGTGATTAGTAACTTTGGTACCTTTCTCACAGGGTATTATGGCTACTCTTGGCAAGGATTGGTGACCTGCTACGAAATGGCAATGCCGTTTTATAAATATGAAATGGCAACACAGTTTTTTGTAAGTAACTTTACAAGCGATCTTATTTTCTCAATCTTAGCATTTAGTGTTTTTTATCTATTGAAGCAAAGAAAAGTTCAATATGTATAAATAGTACCACAACTAATTTCAGCAACCGATTTGATAAAGTCGGTTTTTTTATCTATTGTATCGATAGTATCAATTTCATCCGAGTAGTTGAACAGCTAATTTTGCACGAAATTATTACATGAAGCACATTTTAATTATTGGTGGCTCCTCGGGTATTGGAAAAGCAATCATTGAAAAAATACAAGATTCAAATCATATATACTCAACCTACAATTCGCATGAAGTCGCGAGTACTAATTCTGTAAAGTATTTCTTTTTGGATGTATTAAATACCCAGATCGATTTTTCATCTCTTCCTGAAAAAATCGATGCCTTGGTTTATTGTCCAGGTAGCATTCAGCTGAAACCCTTTGCACGAATTAGCATTAACGATTTTAGAAAAGATTATGAGTTAAACGTGATAGGTGCTATTCAATGTATTCAACAATTATTACCTCGATTGAAAAAGTCTGAGCAAGCTTCTATTATTTTATTCTCAACCGTTGCGGTGCAAATAGGTTTATCTTTTCATTCCTTAGTCTCGAGCAGTAAAGGTGCTATTGAAGGATTGACAAAAGCGCTAGCAGCTGAATTAGCCCCCAATATACGTGTAAATTGCATTGCGCCTTCTTTAACAGAAACACCATTGGCGCAAGCACTGCTCAACACGCCAGAAAAAATTGAAGCGTCAAATCTGAGACATCCGCTCAAGCGAATTGGTCGAGCTCAAGATATTGCCAATTTAGCGGCTTACTTACTCAGTGATGAATCGAGCTGGATGACAGGTCAAATATTGCATTTAGATGGTGGAATGAGTACCATTAAATAAGCTTCATAAATGATATTCTTGCAATAATTTATGTCTTGCTTGCTAACTCATTAAAAAATAATTTGAGCATTAAACTAAAGAACATTTTTTACCAAACGATTCATCAGAAGCTCAATTTTACTTCTGAAATAAAAAAATAAACAATATGGTATATCGCATACAATACGAACAAAATATTCCAAGTACAAGAAATGAAGTTTGGAATTTTATCTCCTCCCCACTTAATCTGAAAGATATAACGCCTCCTTATATGGGTTTTGAAGTGACTAGTAAAAATCTATCTTCTAAAATGTATGAGGGTATGATGATTACATACCTCGTGAAGCCTTTATTCGGAATCCCTTTAAGCTGGTGCACAGAAATTACCAAAGTTGAAGATGGCAATTACTTCGTGGATGAGCAGCGAGAAGGTCCGTATAGCATCTGGCATCACGAACATCATATTAAAGAAATAGATGGTGGAATTAAAATGGTTGATATAATTCATTATAAAATTCCATTCGGTTTCTTAGGAAGAATTGCCAATGCTTTATTTGTGAGAAAACAACTTCAAGGAATATTTGACTATCGCTTTCAAAAAGTTGAAGAAATTTTTGGGAAAATGTAGTCGTATTATGACTTAATTTAGCACCCTTCATGACCGATAGATTGAAAGCACATCTTGCTCTACTTGGCGCCAACATTTTTTATGGTGCGGGATTTACTGTAGCGAAAATTGTCATGCCAAGACTCATCGAACCCAAAGGATTTATTCTCATTCGTGTTGCTATTGTTACAATTCTCTTTTGGCTTTCTTATTTCGGCGGAAAAGCATTTCGGGCAGAGATAGACAAATCTGATTGGCGCACACTTGCCCTTTGTGGCTTGTTTGGGGTTGCCACGAATCAACTATTTTTTTTCTTAGGATTAAATCTCACTTCACCCATTCATGCCTCTTTAATGATGCTTTCTACACCCATTCTGGTAAGCCTTTTCGCGGTATTTACATTGGGCGATAAATTTTCCACTGGCAAAATTATTGGACTTATTTTAGGTGTTTCTGGCGCAATGGTTCTTGTATTGTTGGGCGGAAAAGAAAAGGTAGCGACGAATGCTCTTCTTGGCGATTTATTCGTGTTGTTAAATGCCACTTTATATGCAATTTATTTAGTAATGGTAAAGCCATTGATGTTAAAATACAGACCTATCATTGTGATTCGATGGGTATTCTTAATAGGATTAATAATTGTATCTCCATTTGGCATAAAATCATTTACTGAAATTGAATGGCAATTATTTGGCGTGCAAGAATTCCTTTCAGTCGCTTTCATAGTTATTTGCTGTACTTTTTTTACCTACTTATGGAATATATATGCGTTGCGGATTTTAAGCCCATCTACAGCAGGTGCTTATATTTATTTACAACCTGCCTTCGCAGCTATTATAGCTATTCTTTTTTTCAACGAACATCTTACTTGGATTAAGGTTTTGGCTTCCATACTAATTTTTTTAGGAGTTTATTTAGTTAGCAAGAAGTGGTAAGGGATAAAAAAAGGCCATCGTAGTGATGACCTTTTGATAAAATTTTGAGATTACTATTTGTAATACTTTTTCATTTTAATTAATGTGTAAATGAATCCTGGTAAGAAGAACAATAAATACAACACTAAGCTTATAACCCAATCAGAACCACCGAAATCATCATTCAAACCCATACCTAACCAGCCTAGACCTAAAAGAGCTAAAAGAATATAAATTCCTTTACTGATTCCGTCAGTTGATTTTGCGGCTTGTTGAGATTCTAATGCTTGCGCATTTTCAATGGTGCTTACCTCGTTAGTTTGAGTTAACGTGTTAGCAGTTTGCTGAGTTGCACTTACTACTTCAGTAGCTTGAGCTGGTTGTTGTTTTACTACAAAAGCAGCATTAGCATTTGTAGCCATCATTGCGATTACAGCAATAGGGAGTAATTTCTTTAAAGATTTCATATAATATAAAATTTGTTTAATGTCAAATGTAAATCAAGAAGTACAAAGTACAAGAAAAATTTCTTAAAATTTATAAATTACTCCATGAAATGTTCACTTAATATACCTTTACTGAATTCTAAGCGCATTAAAATTTTATTAATCCAAATCTTCATTCGTTCAATAAGCACATGATAAAAAGACAAAAGTGTATTTTAGTGGTTCTTTTTTTATTAAGCCTTTCAACCACTATGCTGTCACAAACCATCTATGATGGCAAACTCATCGTAAAAGAAAGTGGCATATTCAATTATAAATTGGTGCTCAATATCGATAGTAATAAAAAAACAGTAAGCGGTTATAGCATAACCGATGAGAAAGGGAAAGAAGAAACAAAAACATTGGTAAAAGGTACCTTTCAACCTAACAAAAAGAAGATAAATATATCAGAATATGAAATTGTAAGCACAAAAGCTAAGGCAAGTGATGTAGTTTTTTGTTTCATAGAAGCTGAATTAGAAATGAAGATGGTTGAGAATGATTCGGCTTTGGTTGGAAAATTTACAGGTAGATTATTCCCGAAAAAAGACATTTGTGGAACAGGCGGTGTGTTTGTGAAACAACCTGCAAGAAAAAAAATAAAAAAACCAAAAGTACCAACTCAATTACCTAAAGAAAAAATAGCCCCCCCTGCGAAAGAAGAAAAAATAGAAGCGAAATCATTTGATATTGTAACCTCTAACACAGTGCTAACTTGGAGTAGTGATAGTGCTTTAGTTGAAATATGGGATCAAGGAAATCAAGATGCGGATAGCGTAAGTATTTTTTTTGATGGCAAATTGCTTGTGAGCAATTTAAAACTCACTGATACAAAGGTGAAATATAAAGTACCAATTTCAAAAACCAGCGAACACATGGTAAGTATACTTGCTGAAAATGAAGGCAAATACACGCCCAACACGGCTGCAATAATTTTACATGATGGAAATAAAAAATATCAACTTCTTTGTGAAAGCAAAATAAATGAAATGAAAACCATTAAAATAAAACGATGATATAACCGTTTATTTAGAACCTAAAATACTTGCATATTTACTGGAATTATTAATTAAACGAATGGCTTCTGCAATTTCCTCATCGCTTTTTAATTGATTCTGAATTCTACCTTTTATAAAATAATATCTAGTTACAATTTCATCTTGCAGCAAACGCATAATTTCTTTCTTATTTTTTACTAAGTCTTGCTTCTTATCACCACTCAATGATTTCTTCAACGCTTCGTAGTCTTTTTCAACACCTTTGAAATAGTTTTCTTTCTCGGCAATTTTTTTAAACTCAGATAATAACTTTTCAGCTTCCGTTTGATAAGCCACATCTTTACCTTCAATCCATTTTAAAAAATCCGCATAGTCATTTTCTGTCAATGAAAAATTTGCAGCCGAATCTATAGTAGGATGTTTGCTCACATACAGATTAGCGTAATCAAATGCGTATGCTTTATTCAGTAAAGTGGTTGCAATTTTCAAATCCGATTTAACTTCCATTTTTACGTCTGGTTCAACACCGCCTCCATCTTTAACACTTCTCCCATTCTTTGTTTTATAAGTTGTTTTTATGGAATCTGGTATTTCACCAACACTCCCATCCTCGTTACGATGCGAATAATCCAATGCCTGTATACATCTTCCACTCGGCGTATAATATTTGGCTGTTGTAACCTTTAGCTTAGAATTAAATGCAAGTGAACGCGTTGTTTGAACCAATCCCTTACCAAAACTGCGTTGACCAATCACTACACCCCTATCTAAATCTTGCATAGTACCTGCTACAATTTCCGATGCGGATGCAGAGCCTCTATTAATCAAAACCGTTACAGGAATTTCAGTGTCCCAAGGTGTTCCTAAGGTCTTGTATTCCTTATCCCATTCGGCAGCTTTGCCTTTCGTGCTCAATACATGCTGGTTTGTGTTTAAAAAAATATTACACATTGCAACTGCTTCATCTAGCAAGCCACCAGGATTGGAACGTAAATCCAGTACAACACCCTTCATAGTTGGGTTTGCTTTTTTCATACTATCAAATGAACTTCTTACCATGCTCGCACATCTATCGGTAAATTGAGATAGCTTCACATAAGCAATTTCATTATTCTCTCCTATCATACCAGCATAAGGTACGCTCGAAATATTTATCTCCTCACGAACAACCGTCTTTGAGCTTTCAAGACCTGTTATAGCATCTTTAATTTTTAATTTAAGTGGCGTACCCGCCGAACCCTTTATAAATTTACTTACATCATCAACGCTTTTGCCTTTGGTGCTTTTCCCTTCAATTTCCAAAATAATATCGCCTGATTTTAATCCTGCTTTTAAAACAGGACTATTCTCATAAGGTTGGTCAATTACTATCATTCCATCTTTCATCCGCATCGTACTTCCAATTCCGCCATACTTACCTGTTGTTTGAAAACGATAATCTTCAATTTCTTCTTCGGTAATATAATTGGTGTAAGGATCCAAATCATTCAGCATTGCATCAATACCTGTTTTCATCATTTTACCGGGTTCAATCGGGTCTACATAATAAGTATTCAACTCTTTGAAAAGCGTTGTAAACACTTCTAAATTTTTTGAGATTTCAAAAAACGGATCTGCTTCTTTCGCCCTCACGAACAACATAATAACAACACCCAACGCGATGCCCAATAAGAATTTTTTTGATTGCTTTAAATGATTTTTCATATTAATAACCGTAAATTTATGTTATGCAAGTTATTGTAAATAATGCTATAAACTACGCCTTGAATACTTAAGCCACATGAGAATGGTGTTAAAATTTTCATATAAATCAAGGAACTGGGTCGTAGCCATGACTTCCCCATGGTGCGCATCTGCTGATTCGCTTCATCGCTAGCCAAAGACCTTTTAATACACCATGTTTTAGCAAAGCCTCTTTAGCATAAGCAGAGCAGGTGGGTGTGTAACGACACTTACTAGCTCCTAACCAAGGCGAAATAACGAGTTGGTAAATCCTTATCAAGAAAAGCATAAAACTGACAACAAAATTACCAACGAATTTCATGGTGCGAAATTAACATACTTATCGGTTTAAAAATGAATTGAATGAAGCGATGCATAGATTTCCTTTCTACATTTGCGGTTTCATGGAACTTCGCTTTAGTGTTTATAATTCTGTTGCAGATTTGCCTATTAAATGGAGCGAGTATATCAAGGACGATTCTGTTTGTAAAGGCATCGATATTATAGAAAAATCGAATTTGCCTGACTTGAAAAATTTATATGTTGTTACCTTTTTACAGAATGAGCCTGTTTTTGCCTCTTACTTTCAGCTACTCACTGTAAAACCGCATCATTTCAATATTTCAAATCGTAAATTTCAGCAAAGATTATTGTCGACAGCTTTACGCATTGTAAAACCCACCTTGTTAGTTTCAGGCAATCTGTTCAGACACGATATGTTGTTTTATTATTTTATAAATAACGAGTTATCTGTTGAATTAAAACAACGTATTTATAAAGCAACGAATGATTATATTATTGATTACACCAATTGTTCTGGTATATTTTTAAAGGATGTTTCTGCTAGTATGTCACACATTTTAGAAGCAGATGAATCTCTTATAAATATGCCTGACGATGTTTCAATGGAAATCATCTTACCTAAGCATTGGCAATCCTTCCAAGATTATGAAAAAGATTTGAAACATAAGTATCTACAACGATGTCGTAAGATTCGAAAATCACTTGAGCAGATAGAAATTAAAGAATTCAATCAAGAACTTATCTTACAATATTCTGAAGAAATGGAACGATTGTATTTGCAAGTCACGCAAAAACAATTGGTGAGTATGGGTAAAATTAATGGTCAGTTTTTTATTGAACTAAAAAATACGTTAAAGGAAAGTTTTAAAGTGTGCGGATTTTTTATAGATGGTAAACTCATCGCATTTTCATCTGCCATTCTGCATCATGATGAATATGATATGAACTATATTGGATTTGATTATGCTTACAATCAAAGTCATAGTTTATACTTTAATATTTTATTTCATTGCCTTGAGTCTTCGATTAAACATGGCTCACAAAAACTTATACTAGGGAGAACGGCCTTGGAGGCGAAAGCTATTTTAGGTTGCCAGCCAGACTATAGATTCAGTTATTACAAATTACGCAACGTAGTTGTAAATTGGTTCTACAAGCGTGTAGCCTCTTATTTTCGCGAAGCACAAGGTGAAAAATGGAAAGATAGACACCCTTTTAAATCCGCGTTTTATGAAAATAAAAAAATCTAATTCACTTTTTGAAACCCCTTACCTGTGAACAGTAAGATTTGTTCAGCTGCATTTAATTTATGCTTAAATGTGATCTGATAGCCACCCCAAGGGTCTAATTCAAATCGATAATCATCCGTGGCATAATTCGTTGCCCCCTTGCTTGCCTTCATCCACCAAGAACCATTTGTTTTTAATTGCACATGAAAACTTGAATCGTTTATTTTCTTCACTGCAAAAGAGTCTAAATCGCTTTGGGCATTGTACCAAGCTACTTGTGTTACATGCTTCGGTGAGTAGTTATACTTAGAATAAAATGCAATATCAAATCTATTTTCGCCTCTGTACATATACGCATCAGCACAGTATGAAGGTATATTCAATAAATAAATTTTACTTTCTGTATTTTTAGGAAAACGTGTTAAAAAATGATGGTTTAATTTACCACTCATATTTCTTGCTTTCACATTTTTCCAGCCGAAGAAAACAAATAACATAACGTATCCCGTCATCACGCCAATTCTTAACCATGAGTTGAGCTGATATAATAAGAAAACAAAAAAAGGAAACAAAAAAACAGAAGGAAAATAAACGTATCTGTCCGTCTCTATTCTTGTTAAATACACAAAATATAAGCGGATAAATGGCATTGAAAAAACTAAAACGCCTGAACTCATGAATCCATAGAGCCAAAGCCAATGTTTATTAACTCTATAAATTCCGAAAGCGACAAACAAATATAAAATGATTCCAAAGGGCATAGTATATTGAGCTTGAGTACATACATAATACACATACTCTCTTGTCTTCATGTCTGTATAATTTACAAACGAAAAAACTTTGACTACTTCTTGAATTAATGTATTCCATTGATGAAGCAGAGTGACAGACTCCCCATCACCTCTATCGGGAGGTAACAAGTGACCTGTTATTGCATAATAACACGTGACATAAACTGCTACAAGCAAGATTTGAGGTAAAAGAATACGAATAAAGTATTTCCTCCAAGAAACTTTAGTATTGTCTGCAAAGTAAAGAATCGCAAAAAGAATAAAAAACAACAAAGGAAACAAAAAACTAATCTCGAGTGTAACTAAAGCATAGGCATAAAAGGCACAATTTAAATATTCGTTTTTACTCGATAAGCCTGTTTCGAAATAGTACAATAGATTGATTCCAATTTTTAAGAAAAGTAATAAAGAAATAGCATAATGCGAGGTTGCTCCCCAAATGATATTCTCGGATTGATAACTCGAAACTAAAAAAAGAACTGCACCCAAAAAGGCAATTTGCAATCCATGCTGAACTCTAAAAAAAGATTGAAATAGTTTACTGAAAAACCGAAATATGAAAACAACATTGAGTGCATGAAGTAAACAAAATACAATAAACCATGCCAAATGGTTCATGCCAAATAAGCCATACAATAAAATTATAAACAAGTAGTGTCCATAATAGAAAGTATTAGTACCAAACGAAATTCTATATCCTTGCAGCCCTTGCGTTTTTAAATCATGTACCCCCCAAATAGCATCATCCATGAGAATAGCTTCATGGCCCGCATAGTAGAAAAGAAATGTGAATAAGAAAGCTCCGATAAAAAAATAGAGTGGAAACTTTTTTGTTGCCAAAAAATTAGACCCATCATAATTCATTTATTAATTCGTTTAAGGATGCAAACTTTTGTAATTACTTAAACCACATTCCAAAAACTTAGCATAATCAGCTTCTTTAGGTGTAAATCCTCTTGGTGTATTGAGTATTCGATGATTTACAGGATCTATCAGCGCGTAAAAAGGTTGTGTCGCAGATTTGAAATCACGTAATGATAAATCAAACCATTTATCTCCAACCGTAGTAGCCATTTTCTTATCTAAAAATGGTGTTGCAAATTGTTCATTGGTTGGCAAAGCTATTTGCTCATCTACATACAATGAAGCTATTACATACTTATCATTTAATAGATTGTTCACTTTTGGTAAAGTCCAGACATTTTCTTCCATTCTTCTGCAATTCACACAAGCCCATCCTGTAAAATCAATCATAAGCGGCTTATCTTGTTTTTTAGCCTCCTCCATGGCATCTTCTAAGTATAAATAAATCTTTAAGCCTTTTAAATTATGCGTTCGAGCGCTTACTCCTTTCTCCAATTTTTCTTCCTTATGAAACAAGCTATAAAATTTTGGTGGAGGGAAACCGCTTACTAAACTGATATCCTTGCCAAAAAAATCAAGTGATAAATAGCCAGCAAATAGTATCGATAAAATTGCTAGCACTTTCATTGACAGGGTACTTTTAAAAGTTGGATCTTCTTTTAATTTGAATTTACCAATTAGATACAATGCCATCAATACACAAACAACAATCCAAAGACCTATAAAAACCTCGCGTTTCAAAAGACCCCATTGCTTAACTAAATCAGCATTAGATAGGAATTTAAGAGCAAAAGCTAATTCGATAAATCCAAAGACAACCTTTAGCACTGTAAGCCAACCTCCCGATTTAGGCAAGGCCTTCAATAAATTAGGAAACATAGCAAATAAAGCAAACGGAATTCCCAAGCCAAAACCGAAGCCCGCCATGGCAGGTGGAATAAGTTTTGCATTACTTACGTTTCCAAGAACAAGTCCTAAAATTGGACCAGTGCATGAGAAAGAAACAATTGCCAATGTTAATGCCATAAAGAAAATACCTGACATACTTCCAATACCACTTTTCGAATCTATTTTATTCGCCAAACCAGATGGAAGACTTATATCGTAAAAACCAAATAATGAAAAAGCGAAAATCATGAAAATGATAAAAAATACGATATTAATCCAAACATTTGTCGCGACTCCACTTAACACATCGCCTCCCCAACCTAAGAATAGGAATGGCAAACTCAACAAGAAGTAAACAAGAAAAATAAAAAATCCATAGAGTATTCCTTTTCGCACACCTTGTTTTTTATCGCTAGATCCTTTAAGGAAAAAACTTATGGTCATGGGTATCATCGGCAAAGTACAAGGGAAAAATAAAGCCGCAAACCCCCCTAAAATACCATAGAGCAAAGCGGTCCAAATAGAAAGTTCTTCCTTCGCTGCATCGCCGCAATCACCTACGGGTGTACCAAAACTACCGTAGTTGTTACTCTCATCCGTTGGCACAATAGCTGCTTCGGTAATTTCAGTAGGAACCGTATCAATTGCGTTAACAGCAACTGCATGGCTAGAATCACCTAGTTTTGTTGTATCAATGCCATTTGAAGATGCTACTTTTTTCCCATCACAACTCATGTTCATATCTATCATAATATCTTCTGAGGTTGGCGGTAAGCATCCTTGATCATCACAGGTTTGATAATAAAAACTTGCTTTTAATTTTTGTGGTGATTTGTACTTTACTTTTTGTACATACTTGACTTGCTTTTCAAAATAATGGTATGGTCCAATACCCGCATCATCCTTTGTGTGTATCTCGCCTTCCTCTTTTACTTTACCAACTATTTCAATGTCTTTTGTTTTTGAAATTGTCAGATCAGGTGCTATAAGGCTTCCATCGCCACCTGGCTCGAGCGAATACAAATGCCAACCTTTTTCCATTTTTGCGGTAACAATCACTTCGGCTTCATTAGCAGAGAGTATTTTTACACATGAAGAAAGATGAACTTTTTTAAAGTTTTGTGCAAACCCATAAAAAGAAAATAAAATGAAGCAAAATAAAACACCGGACTTTTTTATCATAATTATTTTTTCAATGTAATTGTAAATTCTTTTTGCGTAGGCGGTAAACACATTTGGTTACTGCAGCATTGATATTCGACCTCACAAACAACGTCACCCTCTTTTACTACTTCGCAATTGATTTCCCACGTTACATTGCCTTCGTAATAATTGACAACACCTATAAATTCCATATTTTCTGTATGTATGGGCGCATTTGTCTTGGCATCTTGCACATTTTTCACATTCTTGTTTACACGCAATTTTACGGTTGTAGGAATTAACAGCCCATCTCCTCCAGGATTTGTACTAAACACGTGCCAACCTTTATCAATAGTAGCGGTTAGCAAAATTTTTTGCGCTTTTGTTGTTGGATTGTAACTAGACTCCGTTTTCCAACTTACAGGATTCAAGTCTTGCGCTTTCATGCTTATTGAAGCGAGAATGATTGAACAGAAAATTAAAATTTTTATTTTCATATTAAGTTAGTTTTGAATTAAACTCTCAAAAATAGCCCTGCCGTCCTCATTACCAATTAAGCTTGAACATGCTCTTTCAGGATGCGGCATCATGCCAAATACATTTCTACTTTCATTACAAATACCCGCAATGTGATTCGCAGAGCCATTTGGGTTTTGTTTGCCTACTTCACCCTTTGCGTCACAATATCGAAATATCACTTGTTGATTTTCTTCCAACGTATGGATTGTATTTGAATCAGCATAATAACGCCCTTCGCCATGCGCAATTGGAATCATACGTGGTGATGAATTTAAACTTTTATTGATAGCTGAAGCTCGATTATCATTCGTGATAAATACATTCTTGCAGATAAATTGCTGTTGATCATTTTGTAACAAGGCGCCTGGCAGCAAACCTGATTCACATAATATTTGAAATCCATTACAAACACCCAAAACCTTACCACCTCTATTAGCATGTTCAATCACACGTTCCATCATAGGGCTGAAGCGAGCCAAAGCACCACAACGCAAATAATCACCATAAGAAAAACCGCCAGGCAAAACAATACAATCTTCTTTGGTGAACGTTGAGATATCTCTATCCTTATGCCATAACATTTCTACTTTTTGACCCAAATCGTATCTTAAAGCAAATGCCATATCTTGATCGCAATTTGAACCTGGGAAAACAACAATGCCAAACTTCATTTTCAATACTTGTTTTTTTAAATGAATATCCACTGCGTGAACAATAAGATGATAATAAATATAAAGAAGGTAAAATTATTGAATTTTTCTTGCTTATGTTGAAATGCTTGGCTTAACAAAATGCTAAAGGGAGTAATCGTAACAATCCAAGTATAAGAGGGGAAAATAGGACTAAAAAGACCCACAAATAAAGCAAACAAGCTGTAAAAGAACAAAGCATTCCATTTTTTTCGGACCGCCATAGAGTTTTGCTCCCCTGTTTGGTTAATTAAAAAAGCCCCATATAAAAATAAACTAATGCTTACCACAGACGAAATCAGGGTGGCCATGGGAGATTGTAAATTGAGTGGGAGTGCAAAATGAAAATAAACTTGGTTTAGAGACTTTGTAAGATTCCCGGTAAGAAAGAACCATGCCCCCGCAAAATATATAACGCAAATTAAGCCAATGAAATAAGCTAAGATTTCTTGTATCACGAATGGACGAAGCAAGAAAATTAACATCACAAAAAGCAATACAAACAACACTGCCGGAAAATACGCCAAACAAGCCAATCCGACCCATAATCCTATACTAAAACAAGTGCCTCGTGCTTTGGATAAATTATAAAGCTGTAATACCAATGAAAAAGCGATAAACAAACAGACGTTAGACACAAATGCCAATGAAAGAACACCAGTAGTTGGAAACCATGAACTCAGCAGCAGATAAGCGAGGGCAGGTAAAAAACTCTTTTTGGCAAAAAATCGCTCTCGGTTAATAACATAATTGAGATAAAATGAGAAACTAACATGTACAATAAAATAGATAATGTTTGATAATATAGGCCAATTTACATGTAGATTTCTCAGCCAACTCCATTTAAAAACCAGCCCTAATTCAAAATTATCAAGCAAGTTAGGCGGCGTTACGTGCGTAAAAGCAAATAGTCTAACCCCAAGGTAAATAAATACCAAAAAAAATACTGGACTAATATCTTTGCGTTTAAATACTTGAATCACGCTGGACTTACTTAAAAATTAATTTTGAGCAAGCGAAGATAATCTTTCGAGAGACAAGGAATAATAATTTCGTGCTTAGAAATTTGAACAGACGAACGAGGTAACAAATTATAGTTATCAAGCTCCATCGAAAGTGGTATTTCCTTCACATTCATAGCGCCTTTTGAAGATACATAGGCTCCCATAAGCCTGTCGCTATTTAAACTATTATTACTAAATAAATAAACCTTGCCTATTTCATATTCATGGCATCCATAGGATGAAAAAATACCATTATCATCTGTTGACATCTGATTTTTAAGCACTGTTTGACTCCAAACCAATTTCCCATCTGTTCCAAAATTGAAAATATCAATTTCATCATAATAAAACTCATTTACAATTCTTGAATTGTCCATCATACCGCCCATTGACATATTAATCGATGAATTAAAAGAATTTACAGTTCGGATTTGCTGGTAAGACTTTTCCATGGCAATTTCAAGACCACCATCTTGTTTTAGAGATACTTTTTTCAATTTCAAATCCTTCATATCAATATCCTTTTTACCAGAAGCCAATAAAAGCGAAGCAAAATAAGGAGTTAAAAAAGTTTCGGAAGAAATGTTATATTGATTCAAATAACACCCTTGGGAATTGCTATACAAACCATTGGCATAAGTACCTACCACGTATAAAACTTTATCTTTCTCATGCAACTTCAGGTTTAGATCATTGACTGTATAATTTTGCAAATCTAATTCTTGGATACTAAATTCTGCTGCGCCTTTCCGTAAAACAATTAGCTTTATTGCTTCCGAACTCCCCTTATTACTTGGGTTTTTCAGCGCAAGCCAATAAAATTCGCCCTGATTACTCAATTCCATTTTATTACTCAAAACCCAATTATCGTTCAACAATACTTTCTCTATTTGCTGCTCAATGGTTCCTTCATAATTTATTAAAACAGAGACAGCTGTTACATAGTTATCAACCAATTTTGTCGCATTCACAGCAAAATACATTCCATTCTCGCTTGCGTACACATCGAAACTTTTCATTTTCCCATTTGCATCTTGAGTCATTTCTAATACCCGCATCGGTTCGCTGAACGCACTTTCATTGCTGAATTTACTCATGTACCTCGACAAAGTTCTCCCCTTTTTTACATCATAAAACAAAAAGCAATTTTTCTCAAATGCAAAAAACTCTATATGTGAACAATCGTTATTTAAGAAAGGAACTTCGACCTTACGTTTCTTTTTTAATACAGAATCGAGTACAAGTAAAAAATGTCTATCGCTATGTTTTATGTAAGATATAATGTCATGATTAAATTTACCTATGATAGCAAAATCATCATTTCGCAAGTCTAAATTTTCACGATTAGAAATAAGTGATTTTTGACAAAAAAGATTGACGTGAATCAGCAGCAAAATGGCTATCAATAATATCTTTCTCATAAAAAATCCTGCAGTTGTACTTTGCACAAAAATACAATACGAAGTTTGGTATTGTTTAAATTTTATTCCTTTTAAATAAAACATTATGGCTAACTATATTATAGCTGGGGGCTCTGGATTTATTGGCAAGCACATACAAAGTATGTTGCTGGCAGTTGGGCATGACGTATATGTACTTACCCGAAAAAAAACGAATGAATCTGTCAACAAAAACCTGACCTATGTTCAATGGAATCCCGCCGAATCCTACATTGATTCTAATTTTCAATGTAAAGATGCATTTATAATTAATTTGGCAGGTGCTGGCGTGGCCGAGAAAAGATGGAGTCAAGCTAGAAAAAAACTTATTCTTGAAAGCCGAACTCAAAGCTTAGAAACACTTTGGAACGCATGTGCCAGTAAACAAATCCATTGCTTACATATCACCTCTGCTTCCGCAATTGGCTTCTACGGTAATGGCTTGCAACATTTTAAGGAAGATGACAAAGGCGATCAATCGTATTTATCGCAAACTTGCCAAGCATGGGAAAGAGCGATTGAAAAATTTGCTGAATTAAATATCACTTTTGCCATCGTGAGAGTTGGTATTGTATTAGGTACAGAGGCTGGTGCCTTGAAAGAATTTATAAAACCCATGAAATGGCGTATTGCTGGCATACCAGGTTCGGGCAAGCAAATCTATAGTTGGATACATATCCAAGATGTGGCTCGAATTTTTGTATACTTAACTGAAAATAAAATACAAGGCATTTACAATGCAGCAGCTGATAAGCCATGCTCTATCAAAGAAATATTTAACACCTTAAAAAAACACTACCCCATTTTAATTGAAGCGCATGCACCCGATTGGATTTTAAAAATAATATTAGGCGAAATGGCTATTGAAGTATTAAAAAGCACATCGGTAGATAATAGTAAAATCAAACAAATTGGATTTACTTTTCTACATACCAACCTAGAAACTTGCCTAAACGATTTATTGAAAAAAAGTTAATCTAGGTTGTAGAGTACTGCAATAAATAAACCATTTGTATTAATTTAGAAAAAATAAAACAAGGCTTACAATACTAAAAACTATGTTCGTTCGTTTATAAACAAAATACATATACTATGAAGAAGATAATCTTGTTACTAGGCTTTGCATGGTCGTACCAAAGCATGTTTGCGCAACGTATTCAATTTGCAGACATTTCGCTTTATGGAGGTGCAGGTTCTACACAAGCTAATCATTTAACTACTTCGGAAGTTAATTTTTTACGCAGTAATATGCTCAATCCCTTTCGCATAGGCATGCAGTATTCTACAAGTAACACAAGATACTCTAATCAAGTTGGAATTATGGCGGGTTGGAATATTGCGCAAAAACACAAGAGCAAATTATCGCATCAATTACGCACTGGATTTAGCTTTGGTAGCTATCAATTAAATTTAGAGGGTTCCAAACATTTAGAAACAAGAATGCATGTTGATACCCTTGTTTCATCGCAGACTGGCAACTCCTATTTCATTGATTCTGTATTCAACCAACATAGTTCACTCAATCATAATGCGAATATGCTGAATCTAGATATTAGTTATATCGTGAGACTTGAATCGCAACGAAAATTTTCTGTTTTCACAGGATTGGGGTTACAAGCTGGATTTAGCTTACAAAATTTTATGTCAAGTGATTACCATGAATCGAGCTATGTGGAAGACTATCCGAACATTAATCGCTTTGCGTATCGTGGTAATCGTTATAGTTCTAGCGCTGTGGAAAGTGAAACGCGTAACTTAGGCTCCACGAATACATACCGCATGTTTGTGCCTATTGGACTCAACTACAGATTATCAAACAAATCATTTTTACTCAAACATATAAACTTATTTGCAACCTACAATATAGGTATAGAATTCAATAGATTTGAAGGAATTTCGAACAACACCGGATTTTACCAGAGCTTTCATGTGGGAACCCGAATTTCTTTTCTTGATCCAAACATGAACACTCGAACTAAATTGATTGAAAGAATCCGAAAACATAGAAGAAATTATTAGTTAGATTTGTCGAATTATTAAAATATTTTGACGTCAACGCATTACATGAAACTAGCCTTGCAAGAGGCTGATAAGGCATATGGCAACCACGAAGTACCTGTTGGTGCCATTATTGTTATTCAAAATACGATTATTGCCAAAGCCCATAATCAAGTAGAATTGTTACAAGATGCTACAGCGCATGCGGAAATTTTAGCTTTAACATCAGCCTTTCAATATTTGGGAAGTAAATACTTACCAGAGGCAACTTTATATGTAACCCTAGAGCCATGTTTGATGTGCGCTGGTGCTTTGTATTGGAGCAAAATAGGACAAATTATATTTGCAGCTTCTGATGAAAAAAATGGATATAGGAAACATTGCCAACATTCGCCATTTCATCCCAAAACGCTTATTTCATTTGGTATACAGGCAGATGAAAGTGTAAAACTAATGAAGAATTTTTTTGCAGCTAAACGAAAAATTTAATTCTTAGTTATTACCCCATATGCTTCATGCTTTTCTTGTAAATTTGCACCCATGAATGCGACAATTAAGACCATTTTACTCACAGTTTTAACTTTATCTGTATTCACAATTGCCCTGGTAGAGCTATCAGGCGTGAGTGAAAATTCTTTATCTGCTTTATTCGAGAGCAAAGGCAATAGAAAAAAAGACGATCATACTCAACATCTTTCCAATCAAGATCAAGCAAAACGAGATGAAGAGGTAAAAAAAATGCCGAAAACTACTATAGAGGTAGCTCAGACTAAATTTGATTTTGGAAAAATAACGGATGGCGATAAAGTAAGTCATACTTACGTCGTGAAAAATATAGGCGACAAGCCATTGGTTATTTCTAATGTGCAAACTTCTTGCGGATGTACCGCACCGTTTTTCCCGAAGGAACCCATTCTGCCGGGTCAAGAAGGAAATATCACACTTGAGTTTAACAGCGCTGGTAAATCAGGCTTGGTAAATAAAAATGCTTTGATTATCGGCAATGCAGATAACGCACCTTTTTCGATTGGCTTCACGGCTGATGTGCAAGCAAAGAAGTAAATAAAGTTTTCTCATTCAAATAAATACAATCATTGGCTTTACCCTTACTTAAAAAACTAAATGCAAATCAAGCTAAAACTGAGATGACTTTCATAGATCATCTTGAGGTGCTTCGTTGGCATATTGTGAGAGCGGTATTGGTGGTTTTAGTGTTTGCCATAGCGGTAGGTATAAACATAGATTGGTTTTTTGACAATATAATTTATGGGCCTTTACGCGAAGATTTTGTTTCGTATAGAGCCCTCTGTGATTTTGGAAGATGGCTCCATTTAGGCGATGTATTTTGCATGCAATCGCCCCATGTTCAAATGATTTCCACCAAATTCAGTTCACAATTTATTGGTGCATTTGCCATAGCACTCATGGGAGGCTTTATTTGTGCATTTCCTTATATTCTCTGGGAAGTATGGCGTTTTATTAAGCCTGCTTTAAACCCGAAAGAAATAAAAATAGCCCGTAATAGTATTTTTTGGATAACACTATTCTTTTTAACGGGCATTTCATTTGGGTATTTTATTCTAGCTCCCTTTACTTTTAGCTTTTTATCCAATTTTCAATTAGGTACATTAAATGCTATTCGCCCAAGCCCTACTTTTGACGATTACATCGATAATATGATGAACATTTTATTAGGTACAAGTATTTCTTTTGAGCTTCCTGTTTTTTCGTATGTACTGACAAAAATTGGTTTAATATCTCCAACCTTATTACGTAATTATCGAAAATATGCACTTGTCATCATACTTATTGTTGCAGCCATTATTACTCCTTCCCCCGATATTACAAGCCAAATGCTAGTAACCTTGCCGCTTTGGATGCTTTATGAGTTAAGTATTTTCATCAGCTATCGAGTTCAACGAGACGAGGATAAACGCCGCGAAGCATTTTTCAAATCATAAAAAAATGCTTACCCAAGAAATCAGGTAAGCATTAATTCATTTTCCATTTTATAACTACTATTTTTATAAAATATCCAACCAGAATTTTAGAAAGATTAAAGGGTACGATTACCAAAAATTGGATAGACTAGATTATCATCAAATTCAATATTATTCAAATATACTTGGCTTCTTTACTTGATAGTCGAAGTTATAACGAACTGCAATCATTAAATTACGACCTGGTGCACTAATGCCAGAAGCAAAATACCTGTAATTTCTGTCTAGTATATTTTCCAAGCCAAGTTGAAGCATCACATTTTCAGCTATGTTTGCGCCAACGCGCATATTGATGGTGTACCAACTAGGTGTACCATTCGGTGTTGCATAAGGCAAATTATCTTCTCCTGTTATATTGTAATCAGATAGTTTTTTGTTCCCATTAAATAAGCTGTATAACTCTGTATACCATATTCGTGTTTCGTACTTCATACCCAATCTACCCGTAACCGGTGGTATATGATCGAGCGGAACAAGTATAGTATCCTGATTAAATCTACCGAATGTATAGTTTACATTTCCGAACAACGAAAACTCTTTTGTAGCTCGATACGTTGCATTTACTCCACCACCATATAAGAAGGCTTTTGCTTTGTTCTGCATGGCAAAAACTGCTACCGTGTTGCCATTGTAGGAAGCAGAATCATTTCCTTCAAAGTTGAATCTATCCACGACAAATGCATTCCTATAATTGGTATAAAATCCGAAAGCATTGATGGATAATTTATCCCCTGTATGCTGAACACCCACTTCAAAATTTTGAGTATATTCCGGCTTAAGTTTCGGGTTCGGAACTATTAACCTGCTATTGTTTTATTCAAATACCTTTGTCAAATCGTCAAAATTAGGTGAGCGAAATCCCGTTGAAAAATTAGCTGTCAATCTTAAATCATCACTTGGCATGTAAGCTATTCCTAAGTTACCAGTGATGGCACTATTTCTTTGCTCCAATTCTAATATTGGAATTTTAAACTGAATTGCCGTATCCACCAAGGTAGAACGTAATCTTGAATGGTTCAATCGAACCCCATCGTTAATAACCACACGCCCTTCATCGAACTTCATAATGTGCTGATAAAATAAGCCAAATAAATTCATGTTATTATCGCCATCAGGATAGCGAGTATCTACTTTCTTTTCTAGGTCTGTTACAATATCCGTGGATGTAGCCGTTGACTTTAAAAAATTAAATTGAGCATCCGTACCGAGCGTTAATTCATGTACTTCATCCTTGTGTCGGAGTGCGAAGTTATAACCAGGTACTAATACATTTTCTTCTCGACGGGTTAAACCTGTTTTATTGAAGCTACGTGTATTTCTGCTTTCTTGAATAAACTGCGTACTCATGTTTGCATTTATTTCTTGAAAAAACCCTTCTAAGTGAGTGGCTTCTAATGTATAAGCTGCAAGGCTTCTGAATTGTGGCCCATAATACCATTCAGCACTTCTTGCAACTCCGTTTGTTGTTTCCGATAAACGATCATAACGAGGCACATCGCTTGATGTGGATAATTGTAAGTTTAAACCGTGTTTGAACTTACCTGTTTTCAATGCAAATTTTTGTAGGACATCAAATTGACTGAACCCAGATGAAACCATTTTAAATGGATTACTATTCTCCACCATACTATCTTTATTATTGATTCTTTCAACAATAAAATTCTTCTTCCAAAGGTTCATGATGGAGTCAACACCATTTTTACCACTCATTAAATCTTCAAATTTTGAGTATGTGATATTGGTGTAAGAGGCAAAGTACCTATTACCCCAATTGATTCCTGCGTTGACTGTTTTCTCTTGATTCACTGTTGAATATCTTACCAAAGCATTGGCGCCTGTTACCTCAAATTTTTTCCCTTTCGTAAATTTTGCATCGCGTGTTTTCATAAGTATAATACCTCCTAGTGCGTCGCTACCATGTACGGTTGAAGCTGGACCTGCCAATACTTCAATTCTTTCTAACGCATTATTATCAACTGTCATACTATTTTGTAAATGACCTGAACGATAAATCGCATTGTTCATGCGAATGCCATCAATATTTAATTGAATCCGACTTGCCTCAAAACCACGTATTACCGGAGATCCGCTTCCTTGCTGGCTTTTTTGTACAAAGACTTCTCCTGTATTAATTAGGGCATCTCCAATACTTTGTGCGTTCATTTGTTGCAAATCTTTCTCCTTGATGATGTCAATTTTTTGCACCACATTTTTTTTCTTCTCTAGGAATTTGTTTCCAGAGACAACTACCTCATTTAATCGGTATTGTTTACCTGTATCTGTCTGGGCATTTACCATTTTTAGGGATAGTAATGCTATTGAAAATAGAAATATATTTTTTGTCATTTTTATAAATTTAAATTGAATATTACCATGCGAAACACCCAAGGGTATCACATAGTTTAAATCTGAGTTTCTAAAAAACTCGATGTTTTACTTTGTAACTTAAGACTGCTGTCGAATGACGAAATGTCGATTGATAAGATTAAATTTATTTCATCTTACAACTCATTTTTACATAAACTGTGGAGGAGGTGATTCAATATTCAGAGAATTACCTAAATACGGTAAAATGAAACTATCATGGTACGCTGTATAGTTTTTCGACTTGAAAAAATTAAACCCGTCTATAGTTTCTACAAATAACAATAGGAAAGTAAAACTACTTTTCTTTAAGCTATTATCCTTGTGCGATGAATCACATTTAGCTGCTAAGGCATCTTCTTTCGAATCAAAATACCCAATGACTTTAATTTCTGACTGGTTCTTTTGAATTGACTTTACATCAAACATTTTGCCATCAAGCATTATTTCATCTCTACTGATTTTTTTCACTTGACGCCAAGCTTCTTTGGAAAATGTGAGTGTAACTAGAGGTTCATGGTTAGCATTGTTTCTCGTAGACTCTTTATGCATTTTAATAGCTATTTGACAACTCACAAAAATAATTTGTGAGAGGCTAAAAACGATTAGTAGCAAACAGCTTATATGTTTTTTAAATTTCAAAAAGAATAATTCGTCTTGCGAAAATAACTAAAAAAACTCCGAAGTTCGATTGCGAATAACAGGTTGTTTTGAAAGCATTGCAATTCATCTAAATCATATCTAGTAAACTTTGATACGGTTGGCTGTTTAATCATTAAGACCAGATGAGAGCAATACGAGCTTGGTCTATGACACATGTGCTATCGGTATTATATTAATATTTCACCTGTCATTTCACTGGGAATTTCCAAGTTCATAATTTTTAATATAGTTGGTGCTAAATCGCCAAGCTTGCCATTTTTTATATTGCCCTTGAAATTATTAGAAATAATAAATAGAGGTACTGGATTTAAGGTATGGGCTGTATTCGGCGTACCATCTTCATTTATCATATAATCGGCATTACCGTGATCGGCCGTCAATAAAATTGTATAATCATGCTGCAGGGCAAGCGGTACAATTTTTGAAACACACTCATCTACCGTCTCTACTGCTTCTATAACCGCATTCCATACACCCGTATGACCCACCATATCTGCATTCGCAAAATTTAAGCAAATAAAATCAGCAGCTTCATTTTCTATTTCAGGTAAAATGGCTGTCGTTAATTCTCTCGCACTCATGGATGGTTTTAAATCATAGGTGGCTACCTCTTTAGGTGAAGGCTTCATAATTCGACTTTCACCATCGAATTCAGTTTCTCGCCCACCGCTAAAGAAAAAAGTAACATGAGGATATTTTTCTGTTTCAGCTATTCGAATTTGCTTCTTGCCATTTTTTGCGAGTACTTCCCCTAAGGTATTTTTCAAATCGTCTTGCTGAAAGATACTATGTACATGTTTGAAATTTTTATCATATTCTGTCATAGTTGTATAATGCAAGTTCATTTTATGCATTTTATACTCTATGAAATCCTGTTGGGTTAATACCTCTGTTATTTCACGGCATCTGTCAGTTCTGAAATTGAAACACAATACTGCATCTCCTTCTCGTATCATTCCTTTAGCCTCCCCATTTCCATTTATACCAATAATAGGTTTTATAAATTCATCTGTAATATTATTGTCATAGCAATTTTGAATACTTTTCAAAATATCAGAACTTGCTTCACCTTTAGCGTACACTAAAGCATCATAAGCCAATTTTACTCTCTCCCAACGTTTATCCCTATCCATGGCATAGTATCTACCAATCACCGAGGCTAATTCGCCATTGTGCTCTTGTAAATAATTTTGTAAATCAGCGATAAATGCCAATCCACTCTTGGGATCGGTATCTCGCCCATCTAAAAAAGCATGCACCTTTACGTGCTTTATTTGGTGAGTTTTGCATAGGCTTATGATTGACTTCAAATGATTTATGTGTGAGTGCACACCACCATCACTTACCAAACCCATCAAGTGTAATGTTTTATTCCCCTCATTTACATACTTTAATATATTCCTGAAATTATCATTTGCTTCCAACTCGCCTTTTTGAATAGATAAATTAATTCTTTCTAATTCTTGATACACAATGCGACCAGCACCAATATTCAAATGTCCTACTTCACTATTTCCCATTTGCCCATGAGGCAAACCCACTAACTCACCGCAAGTAATCAACTCTGCATGCGGATATCGATCATATAGGCCTTTAACAAATGGAACTTTCGCTTGCTGAATCGCGTCTGAATCAGGCTTTTGTCCTTTTCCCCAACCATCCATGATGATTAACATGCATTTATTACTCATTTTGCAAAATTAAATAAATATATTTGCTGAAAATCACAACCTCACCTACTTTAATGCGCTTAAAACTCAAATTTAGTAAGTCATTAAAGGTCGGTCTTATGCTGACCTGTTGTGTCGTGTTCTTAATTAAATTAGCCATTTCTGCACAACAAAATTTACCTCAAATAAGTACAGCACTTAAAAACGGAAAATCAGCTGACTTAATAAACCATTTCGATTTACAAATTGATTTATCATTTTCTGATAATACAAATACCAAAATAAATACCTACAGCAAAAAGCAAGCGTTAGTGGTGTTGCAAAATTTCTTTTCAAGAGTGGAACCTAATAATTATGTTACTGAACAAAGAGGAACTTCAACATTTAACAACACGAAATACTGTATAGGCATGCTTTCGACAGGGCATGGAAAATATAAAGTATATATGTTTTTTAAACAACGAAATGAGAAGTATTTGCTTAAAGAATTGCGTTTTGAAAAGCAGCTTTAATCGATTTTTTCGCAATTGAACTAAATCATAAGTGCTAAAAATGCTTGCTGAAATCGAGATCTTATTATCTTGGTTTTCACTCAATTTGATTTTCTGACTACATCGATTATTAATTTTTCATTGCATAAATTAGGCTATGTATAATTATTTTCGCGCTATGAGAAAATTCTTCCTGTATTGTATTACTATTTTAATATCATGTTTGAGCTTCATTGCCCATGCGCAACCCAAATTTAGATACTTCAGTTTTGAGAGAACAGCTTGCTTTGGGAAATGTCCCACTTATCAAATTGAGTTACAAGCCAACGGCACGCTTACTTACCATGGCAAAGCGAATGTAGAAAAGTTAGGCTCTTTTGTAACACAATGCAATGCAAAAGAAATGCTTGCAATTCGGAAAGCTATGATTAAGTACAAGCTACCCACAAAGTCAATAACCTACAAAAAAAAATCTTCCGACTTATCTGAACTCAACTATTGGTATGAAGCCAATAAGAAACGTATTCTAATTAAAAATGTGCATGAAAGTAATACCTCTTTACTTAAAGTTGCTTCGCTCATCGATTCTCTTGTAGCAAAAAAGAAAAATTGGAAAGATGCATTGCCTCTTGAAGAAGGTTCAACTGGCAGTCAACTTCAAGTGGAAGCAGAACTTCCTCCAAAAGATGTCATCGTAGAAGAAAAAGTTTATGGCGAATTTGAATTAACTGAAAGACATAATTTCCCTGGTGGGCAAGAGGCTATGTCTAAATATATTCAGCAAAATTTAAAGTACCCTGAAATAGCACGAGAAAACGACATTTCAGGTAGAGTAATTGTGAGCTTCTGCATCCATAAAGACGGCAGCGTATATGATGCTAGAGTCCTGAAAAGTCCAGATGCAAGTCTATCAAAAGAAGCGATCAGATTGATTGAAAGTATGCCAAAATGGCTACCTGGAAAAGTGAATGGAGTCAACGTTTCTTCCAAACAGGTGATACCTATCATGTTTGTTTTAAAATGATTAAATTTTTGTGCTGCTGCAAAAACAAGGGTTAAATTATTTGAAGGAGATTCTATTGAAACATATAAATAACGAAAAACAAACAATGCAATATCAAAATATAGAAGTCCTATATTTTTAAACTAACACAAAAAATAAGCTTACGAAAAAGGTGTATCTATTTTGCGAATTCAAAACCTTGTGATATATATTTATAAATCAAAGTAAAAAATATGGCAATTAAATTACCTAAGACATTTCAAAAAAATCCAATGAAAAAATATAATATTTTATTTCTCCTCATCAGCAATATAGTAATTACAGCGTTTCCAATGCAAGCGCAAAATGATTATCAAAGTAGCAAGAACAAATTATATTGGAAAAACAAACGCCATCAAACAGCGCTCATAAACGATACTTATAGCTATTTTCAGCAAGATGTACACTACATCATAAAAGCTGATGTTAATGAAAAAACAAATGTAGTTAGAGCAACGGAACAATTAATTTATACTAATAATGCGCCACAAGATTTTGATGTCGTTTATTTTAACTTGTACCAAAATGCATTTACAAAAGGCTCATACCTCGAAGCTTTGCATGAGGCAAACCAACAACCTATTACACGAATGGGAATGTACGAAGCCAATGGTTTAGGCACCGTTGTAAAAAATGTGAAAGCCAATGGTAAAATATGTAAGTTAGAAATGGATAATACAATTTTAAAAGTTTATTTACCGCAACCCTTGCGTCAAGGCGAAAGTATCACTTTCAGTATGGATTTTATGACCTACTTCGACAGGGGGTCTTTCAGAAGACGCATGACTACATACAATTCATTTGGTGCAAAGCATTTCAACGGAGTTCATTGGTATCCGCGCATCTGTGTTTACGATCAACAGCGTGGATGGAATATCGACCAGCATTTGAATAAAGAATTATACGGCGATTATGGCCTATTTGATGTAGAGCTCACATTTGCCAATAATTATGTAGTAGAAGCGACAGGTGCATTGCAAAATCCCAGTGAGGTATATCCTGGCGATTTGCGCCAACGATTAGATGCGAAAAATTTTGCGAATAAGACTTGGAATGAAGCACCAAGTATTATTACACCTTACGATAGCACGCAACGAAAAAAATGGCACTTTGTCGCGAATAATGTGCACGATTTCGCATTTACTGCTGATCCACATTATAGAATTTGCGAATCCAATTGGAATGGTATCCAATGTATAGGCCTGGTGCTGGAACCACATGCAAGTCGTTGGCAGAATTCAGGTGATTACATCGCTAAAATTATAAAAACTTTTTCTACTGATTTTGGTATGTACGAATATCCAAAAATAATTGCAGCCGATGCGAATGATGGAATGGAATATCCAATGCTAACCTTATGCGGCGGAGCCGACCCTGATTACAGAGGCTTATTTACACATGAAATTGCCCATAATTGGTTTTATGGTATGATTGGAAATAACGAAACATATCGAGCTGCTTTGGACGAAGGCTTCACCCAGTTTTTAACAGCTTGGGGCTTACAAAAAATTGATGGAGATACGATGCAAACTTCTCCGATAAAAAATAAATTTGTGCGCCGAAATAAAGAAGTAAATCTTGTATTAGACCGCAACGTCTACAATCGATACATGTTCGATGCGGTGAGGGCCGACGATAAAATGCTGAATACCCATTCGAATGATTTTCATGGTGCGCTTGGACATGAAAATGGATACAGCAATGTTTACCATAAAACAGCAACCATGCTTTACAACCTCAAATATGTATTAGGAGAAGAAGCTTTCCTAAAGGGCATGCAGAATTATGTAAATAAATGGAAAATTGCACATCCTTATTTTGAAGATTTTAGACAAGCTATCACCGAAACAACCCAAACAGATCTGAGCTGGTTTTTTGATCAATGGCTAGAGACAACAAAGTCGATTGATTATGGTATAAAAAGTATCAAAAAAACACATATTCCTAATCAGTACAAAATAAAATTTAAAAGGTATGGAAAAATGCAAATGCCTATTGAATTTCAAGTAAAAGATAAAAAGAATCAAGTTGCGAATTACCTAATTCCAAACACTGAATGGGTTAAAAAAACGAATGCAACCAGATTGCCAAAATGGTATGGATGGGATATTTTAAATCCAACATTTACAGCAAAGATTGATGTACCACAAGGTTTGAAATCAGTTCAACTTGACCCATCAAATTCGATTGCAGATGTAAATCCACTCAATAATTCGAAGCGTATGAGTTCTATTTTCCCGAAAGAATCTTACTCATTTAAATTAGATAAGTTTATCTCAAACGGCCCATCTTGGAAAAAATACCAAGCTTTTATTAGACCTGATATTTGGTGGAACAATGTGGATGGAATTAAAACAGGTATTCATGTGGATGGTTCGTATATGAACTATGCAAACAAATTTTATGGAACTATTTGGCTGAATACACGTTTGCTTTCACAATTAGAATATCGATCCTTCGAAGGCGAATCATGGTGGAAAGGCATTTCACCCATCGATTACACATTAAGATATGAAACCCCATTGAAAAAAATAAATCATAAAATAAGTGCCGGATTCGAAACGCGCATGTTAGAAGGCTTTGCCAAACATGGTATTAATGCAAGCTATCAATTAAGCACGCGCGATAAATTTAAAGCTGAAGTCATAAGCTTGTACAGATATGGTCGTGATAACAGAAACTATTTATTCTCACCCAATGAATGGAATAGTTTTTTACAAACTCCGAATGCTACAAAAGCCAATATCTTCCTTCAATTAAATTACCAACATCAATACGCAGGTAATGGGAAACGAGGTCTTATTACTACTACTGTGCGAACACCATTCACCTACGATTATTCATATGCACAAGCTGAATGGATACATCGATTCGCTTGGAAAAAATTCGAAATTCATTCGCGTTTATTTGCGCGTCAAGGATTTGGTAAAAATATTCCAACTGAAAGCGCTTTGTACCTGCAAGGAGCTAACCCCGAAGAGCTGATGGAGAATAAATTTACACGCTCACAAGGAATTGTTCCATTATCATTGGGCGGTTATGCCACTGACAACTTTTCGAACTTACATGCTGGTGGCGGGATGAATTTAAGGGGCTATACGGGCTATTACGCAATTGACCAAAATAACCAAAATGAAGTTTTTATCAATTACAAAGGAAGAAGCGGTGCTGCAATCAATCTCGAACTAGAGTTTGATCGATGGATTAATTTCAGACCAAAATATATCCGTGACTATTTGCATTTAGATATGTACATTTTTTCAGATGCAGGTATTATAAGTCGCTCTCCTTTAGATGTGACCAATATTCCAAGTTTAAACCCATTGAGTGAATCTTCGAAATTACGAGCTGATGCTGGTTTGGGCGCTGCCTTAACCATCAAGAAATTCGGTTTTTTTGATAAAATACCTCCATTTGTAATTCGTGTTGACTTACCTTGGTGGATAAGTTCTTCTCCTTATTCGAGACCCGATAATATCGATTTTTCGAGATGGATCATTGGTGTGAGTCGCGCTTTTTAAATAGTCAAATTGAATGACAAGCCGCAGGGACAGAATTCTGTGTTGATGCAAACGTCATGGCAAGAGACTTAGTCATCCACACTCGTTTGCAATGATAATCTTATGACTTGCTATCGTCGATGCAAACTGCTTCGTGCCTTGCAGTAACGATAGCTCGTGCCTCAATGTAATAGTAGTTCCTAGCTCGGAGTAATGATAACCCAAGCTCACATTTCATAAAAATGAACTTTCTCGTATTAAATCGGCAAAAAAAAATTACTTTAGCCAACTAATATAAGAATCATGATGAAGTCTTTAATTTGGATATGTTTTATAGTCGTTGCTAGTTATGAAGTTGCATTCGCGCAAGATATTCCAACCAAACTCAAACAAGACAAAGTAATTCACAATAAAAATCATGTGCTTGATTATGCTTATTTCAAAAGCAGAAAGGAAGTTTATCTTTACCCAAAAAGTAGCAACAATGATGTTGCCATTATACAATTACATGGTGGTAAAACGGCAGACGATAAGGATAATTTTTACTTTATTTATTTCGAAGATATTAAGCAATCACTTGAAACTCGCGAATATGCTACCTACCCAAGAAATTATATCGTGCATTTACTCTTTAAAGAAGGCGTATTTGATGAGTTTGGTAATTTTAACGCCCAAAATGCCTTAGCCTTTATCGAAAAGTACAATGAAAATTTACATGAACTGCGCAATCCTATGTAAATAGAATTTCAATTCTCCTAGCAATAATCAATCCTTGAAGCTCTATTTAATACCAACCCCTATCGGCAATCTTGGAGATATAACCCTTCGTGCCATTCGTATCCTGAAAGAAGTAGATGTTATTTTAGCAGAAGACACTCGAACCTCATCTGTATTGTTGCAGCATTATGATATTAAAAAACCGTTGTGGAAATATCATATGCATAACGAGCATCAGGTATTAGATAATTTAATCGCTGAACTTCATTTGGGAAAAGTAATGGCTCTCATTACAGATGCAGGAACCCCTGCTATATCCGATCCTGGTTTTTTGCTCGTACGAGCTTGTTTACAAAATGGTATTGCTGTTGAGTGTTTACCAGGAGCCACTGCATTTGTGCCTGCCTTAGTCAATAGTGGCTTCCCCATTAATCGATTTGTATATGAAGGATTTCTACCCCCCAAAAAGGGCAGGATGACGTTACTGAACCAATTAAAGGAAGAGGAACGCGCGATTGTATTTTACGAAAGTCCACACCGATTAGCTAAAACCTTAACAGAGTTACAAACCTATTTTGGCGCAGACCGTGAAGTTTGTGTGTGTCGTGAGCTAAGTAAAAAATTTGAAGAGCATAAAATAGGAAGCTTGCTAGAGATAGCAAATTATTATACGCAACACCCTCCTAAAGGTGAAATTGTAATTGTGCTGAAAGGTAAAGCTTAAACAGTCACTCTACCGCTATACAAATGTTTTTCAGAATGATAAGATGAACGTACCAAAGGTCCGCTTTCCACATGGTCTAAACCGATTTCATAACCAATTTGTTTGTACTCTGCAAATTCATCAGGATGTACAAATCGAACTACGGCCAAATGTTTCGCGGTAGGTTGTAAATATTGACCTATAGTAATTACATCGCATCCATTGTCGTATAAATCTTGCATGGTCTGTATCACCTCTTCGCGTGTCTCACCTAAGCCTAACATAATGCCACTTTTCGTGCGCATGCCACCTTGCTTCAAAGTACGAATCACTTCCATGCTTCTATGATATTTGGCTTGAATGCGCACTTTACGAGTGAGCCTTTCTGTAGTTTCTATATTATGTGAAACGACTTCAGGGGCTACTTCGATAATACGTTCAATGTTTTCTTTTTCGCCTTTAAAATCTGGTATTAATGTTTCAAGGGTTGTATTAGGGTTTAATGCTCGCACTGCCTTTATCGTGTTAGCCCAAATAATCGAGCCCCCATCTTTTATTTCATCTCTGTCAACACTTGTAATAACCGCATGCTTTACTTTCATTAAATAAATCGCTTCTGCAACTCGTTGCGGTTCGTCCCAATCTAAGGGATCTGGTCGACCTGTTGCCACCGCACAAAAGCCACATGAGCGTGTGCAGGTATTCCCTAATATCATAAAAGTGGCCGTTCCTTCGCCCCAACATTCGCCCATGTTCGGACAGTTACCACTTTCGCAAATCGTGTGCAACTTATGCGTATCCACTAAGCTTCTCACATGTCGATAATTTTCACCGATAGGCAATTTCACACGCAACCAATCTGGCTTCTTTACACGAGGGGTTTCATCAAAAGTTGTTCCACAAGACATGCTGCAAATGTAAGTTGAATTGGAATTCTATTCATTATATTTTTTGGGCGGCCGGGCAGGCTATTCGTTTCAACGCCTCACTCGTCGTTCCTCCTCGTTGCGGGGTTTCCACTACTATCCTTGCCGCAATTACCCATATTCATCAATCAAGCATTGAACAAAATTATAACAGATATATCTACAATTTAAACCGATGACTATACTCTAGCCCAGTTATAAAAATACTTTGAGGTTGATCAATATTAAACTCTCGTTGAATTAAATAGTAAGCCCCCACTTTATTGTTATTATTGACTTTGTAATCTACACCACCTTGAAAACGCATCCGATGCCACTGACCTTGTGAATTCTCAAATCGACGATTATAAATTTGGTATCGAAATTCAGCACCTAAGGCTGCTCCTAAACGCTCATTAATTTGGTAGCTAAATTCAACTCGATTGCGCGAATACCATTCCGCAATTTTACCATTCTCATCTACCAAAAGATCTCTATACTCAGTTTGCAATCTATGTCGGTATGAAACAGCCCAATTATCTTTAAAAGGTACTTTG
>JBIIJE010000052.1:0-17647 GCA_044234005.1 Chitinophagaceae bacterium
ATGTGTTGTGATTTCTTTTCAAGCATGTCAAAAATCAACTTCAAAACGTGTACTTGGACCAACATCTAAAAATACCCCTATTTTATGTGATTCAACATGGACTTTGACTGGTTATAAAATAAAAGACGGAAACAATGCCTGGGTTAATAGCTATTTCAATTTTCCACTTTGTTTAAAAGACGATCGCTTAGACTTTTTTCCTGAAGGAATTGTAAGAATTAATGATTATAACTACAAATGCAATGCTTCAGATCCTGTATTGAAAAAAGAAGGGTTATGGACTACTTCTCCTGATGAAACGGAAATTAGCATGCAATTTACTGATGGTAGTTTTGTTTCGCGTAAGATTACAACACTTACAAAAGATAATTTGGTTTTACTAGAAGTGAATGGCACACAACAAATTGAATATTCTTACACTCCACCTAAGAATCCTACTGCTGAAGCTATTAAATTATCGGATTCTGTTTGGAAACTTACAAACTATCGTGTGAAAATAGGAGCTGGGAATTGGGTAGATTCTTTCGCAAATTATTTACCATGTTTAAAAGATGATAGACTCATTTTTACTGAAACAGGAGTTTTTCGCCTAGACGATTACAATACCAAATGCAATGCAAGCGACCCACGATTTAAGTTAGAAGGGGCTTGGAATTTTGCTAATAATTTTACACGTTTAGAGTTCAATGCTTCAAATGGTTCTAATTGGACAAGAGACATTACTTTATTTGATCAAACTCATTTGACATTAGTTGAAACCACCACGGGTGGACAAGTAGAATACTCCTATCAGAGATAGTTATATAATTTAATAAATAAAAAACTGTCTCTTAAGAGGCAGTTTTTTTTGTTTCTAAACGAAATACAATTTTTCAAAAACAAAAAAATATTACATTCGCACCCTATGATAAAGGTTACATTACCAGACGGACAAATAAAAGAAGTTGCCCAAGGAACTTCCTCGTTAGACATTGCAAAATCAATAAGTGAAGGTTTGGCGCGTAAAGTGTTAGCGGCTGAAATTAATAATGAGGTATGGGATTTAGCTCGTCCTTTAGTTTCTGACTGCACTTTTAAATTACTAACTTTTGATGACGCAAGCGGAAAAAATACCTTTTGGCACAGTTCTGCGCACTTGATGGCTGAAGCAATTGAAAATATGTTTCCAAATGTTAAGTTTTGGGTTGGACCAGCACTCGATAATGGTTTTTATTACGATATGGATTTAGGTTCAAATTCGATTTCAGAAGAAGATATAGATAGATTGGAAGCTAAGATGAACGAGTTGGCAAAACAAAATAATCCTTTTAAGCGTGAAGAAATATCGAAGAAAGATGCGGTGAGTTATTTCTCTGACAAGAATGATGAGTACAAGCTTGACTTGTTACAAAATTTAGAAGATGGCAACATCACGTTTTACAAACAAGGCGCATTTACTGATTTATGTCGTGGTCCACACATACCCAGTACCGGATACATTAAGGCCATAAAAATTACCAATATAGCGGGTGCGTATTGGAAGGGTGATGAAAAAAATAAGCAGCTTACCCGCATTTATGGTGTCACATTTCCAGATAAGAAAATGCTAGAAGCGCATATCGAAATGTTAGAAGAAGCCAAGCGTCGAGATCATCGTAAAATTGGAAAGGATATGGGTATCTTTTGCTTCGATGATGATGTAGGTCAAGGTTTGCCATTGTGGATGCCGAACGGAACTATCATCATTGAAGAGCTTGAAAAATTAGCCAAAGAAACAGAAGAAGAAGCAGGTTATAAGCGAGTAGTAACACCGCATATTGCCAAAGAAAATTTATATTTAACGAGCGGTCATTTACCCTATTATGCCGAAAGTATGTACCCACCCATGGAAATGGATGGTACAAAATATTATCTAAAAGCAATGAATTGCCCGCATCATCATAAAATATTTGATGCCGAACCACGTAGTTATAAAGAGCTGCCATTGCGCTTGGCTGAATATGGCACCTGCTATCGATATGAGCAAAGTGGTGAGTTATTTGGTTTGATGCGAGTACGATGTTTACATATGAATGATGCTCATATTTATTGCAGCAAAGAGCAATTCGCACAAGAATTCAAAGCGGTGAATGATATGTATTTGAAGTATTTCAAAATATTTGGAATTGATAAATACGTGATGCGATTATCCTTACATGACCCAGCAAAGTTGGGAGAGAAATATATTAATGAACCTGAACTGTGGCTAGAGACTGAGCAACTCGTACGTGAAGTGCTAATCGCTAATAAGGTTCCTTTCGTAGAAGTTAAAGGTGAAGGTGCTTTCTATGGTCCAAAAATTGATGTACAAATATGGAGTGCGATTGGAAGGGAGTTTACATTAGCAACCAATCAAGTGGATTTTGCACAAGGTCGTAGATTCAAATTAAGTTATAATAGTGCTGAAAATAAACCTGAAGTGCCTTTAATTATTCATCGTGCACCACTAGGTACACACGAACGCTTTATTGGTTTTTTAATTGAGCATTACGCAGGTAAATTCCCATTATGGTTATCGCCATTACAAGTGAAGATTTTACCGATTAGCGATAAGTTCATGGATTATTGTTTGGAAGTACAAAAACAACTACGCAAAAAGGGTATTCGCGTGGAAATTGATGATAGGAGTGAAAAAATTGGGAAGAAAATTCGTGATACTGAAGTCGCTCATATTCCCTATATGTTTGTGATTGGGGAGAAAGAAATGCTAGCCAATTCTGCCGCTTTGCGTATTCAAGGTAAAGGAGACCAGGGTGTATTTTCAATTTCGGATTTAGTCGAGAGAATAAAGTCTGAAATTGAAGAACGAGCTTAAATCAAGGAAGCGAGTATTGTCGAAAATCAAAATTATTCAGAAGAAAAAGTATTTTATTAAATTAATGACTATTTTTTTACAATTTTCTTATAAATAAATTTGCTACTTAGAATAAATACTCTACTTTTGCAATCCCAAAAATAGATACGGGTTAAACTTTATGTCGCAACGAATAAGAATTAAACTAAAATCTTTTGACCATAACTTGGTCGATAAATCTGCTGAGAAAATAGCAAAAACCGTTAGAAGTACGGGGGCTGTCGTAACAGGTCCGATGCCTTTGCCAACTGATAAAAAGATTTTTACAGTTTTGCGTTCGCCATTCGTAAACAAAAAGGCGCGTGAGCAATTCCAATTGTGCACTCACAAGCGTTTGTTAGACATTTATACATCTTCTTCCAAAACAGTAGATGCCTTATCTAAGCTAGATTTACCTTCAGGTGTTGAAGTTGAAATCAAAGCTTAATTTTATTGGGAAACTGAACATAACAAGTTAGATAATCGTCATCTCCGTGCATTGCGGAGCGCTGATAAAAAAGATAAACAGAATGAAAGGAATAATAGGAAAAAAGGTTGGTATGACCAGCATTTTCGAGCCTAACGGTAAGCAAACCGCTTGTACTATCATTGAAGCTGGACCTTGTGTAGTTACGCAAGTTAAAACAGTTGAAAGTGATGGGTATGATGCTTTGCAAATTGCTTATGGTGAGAAAAAAGAAAAAAATAGCAATAAGGCTATGATTTCTCATTTTGCCAAAGCAAACACATCTGTAAAATCAATCGTAAAAGAAATGCGCAATTGCGAACTTCAAAAGGCAGTTGGCGAAACTATCACATGTGAAATATTTGCAGAAGGAGAATCAGTAAGTGTTATTGGTACCACTAAAGGTAAAGGATTTCAAGGTGTAGTTCGTCGTCATGGTTTTTCTGGTGTGGGCGAAGCATCTCATGGTCAACATGATCGTTCTCGTGCACCAGGTTCTATAGGTGGTTCATCTTATCCTTCACGTGTTTTCAAAGGAATGCGCATGGCGGGCCAAATGGGTGGCGATCGCGTTAAGGTTAAAGCACTCAAAGTTTTAAAAATATTTCCTGAAAAGAACTACATCCTTATTGCTGGTTCAGTTCCGGGACATAATGGTTCAATCGTTTTAATTCAAAAGTAACATGCAAGTAGACGTAATAAATATAAAAGGCGAAGCCACAGGTCGTAAAGTTGAATTACCGACTGAGTTTTTTGGTGTTGAACCAAATAACCATCTGATTTATTTAGCTGTTAAGCAGTATTTAGCTGCTAAACATCAAGGTACTCACAAAGTAAAAACTCGTGCTGAAGTGCAAGGTGCTTCTCGTAAACTACACAAACAAAAAGGAACTGGTGGTGCTCGTAAGGGTAATATCCGTAACCCTTTGTATAAAGGCGGTGGTACTATTTTTGGACCTAAACCTCACAGCTATACCTTCAAGTTGAATAAGCAAGTGAAAAACTTAGCTTTCTATTCAGCACTATCGCATAAAGCACAAAGTAATAGTATCGTGGTGGTTGAAGATATTAATTTGGATACGCCAAAAACAAGTGAATTCAATACTATCCTTCAAAATTTGAAATTAGCTGGAACAAAAACATTGTACTTATTACCTGAATATAACGATAATACTTTCTTGAGTACACGTAATATTCAACGTATCAAAACCAATGTGTTCGACAATGCCAACACTTACGACGTTGTCAATGCAAGCAAATTATTAATTAGTGAAAGCGTAGTAAAAGGCTTTAACGAAACTGATGAAGCACTAGCTTAATCACTCCATAAAAGAATAACAACAATAAAATGAAACCGTCAGAAATATTAAAGCAACCCATCGTTACTGAGAAAGTAAACAAGCAAACCGAAAAATTTAATCGTTTTACTTTCATCGTTGATAAGCGTGCCAACAAGCTTGAAATTAAAAAAGCTGTTGAAGAATTTTACAACGTGCGTGTTGAGGACGTGAACACATTAGTAGTGCCTGCAAAAAGTCGTTCGCGTATGACAAAAGCAGGTGTTCTAACTGGTCGTAAATCTGGCTATAAAAAGGCAACTGTCACAGTTGCAGAAGGTGAAACAATTGATTTATACGCATTTTAATTTATAAAGAAAAATGGCATTAAGAAAATATAAACCAGTCACTGCAGGTACCCGATGGAGAATCGGTAATGCGTATGCAGAAATTACAACCAACGAACCTGAAAAAAGTTTGTTAGAACCTATTAAACGTACAGGTGGTCGTAATGCACAAGGTCGCCGCTCAATGCGTTACATTGGTGGTGGGCACAAGAAAATGTATCGTAAAATCGATTTCAAGCGTAACAAGAAAGATATTCCTGCAAACGTAAAGTCTATCGAATACGATCCAAACCGTACTTCATTTATCGCATTGCTTAATTATGTGGATGGTGAAAAACGCTATATCATAGCCCCTCAAGGTATCGAGGTAGGCATGAAAGTAATTAGCGGTGATATGGTAGCGCCTGAAGTAGGAAATGCATTACCCTTGAAAAACATGCCGCTAGGTACTGTTGTTCACAACATCGAATTACAACCTGGTCAAGGTGGAATTATAGCTAGAAGCGCTGGTGCTTCAGCTCAATTAAATGCGAAAGAGGAAAAATACGCAGTATTGAAAATGCCGTCTGGAGAGTTACGTAAAGTATTAGTTACTTGTTATGCAACAGTTGGTTCAGTATCAAATTCTGATCACGCCTTAGAATCTGTAGGTAAAGCTGGCCGTAATCGTTGGAAAGGTATCAAACCACGTAATAGAGGTGTTGCTATGAATCCAGTAGATCATCCTATGGGAGGTGGTGAAGGCCGTTCTTCTGGTGGACATCCGCGTTCTCGTACTGGTAAGTATGCGAAAGGTGAAAAAACACGTAAGAAAAAAGGCTCTGATAAATTGATTATTGTTCGCAGCAATGGTAAAAAATTATCAAACAAATAATTACAATAAAAATTAATCATTCAAAATTTATAATTATAATAAATGGCTCGTTCAATTAAAAAAGGTCCTTATATTGATGCAAAACTTGAGAAGAAAGTTGTAAACATCAATGATGGAAAGTCTAAAAAAGCGGTTATCAAAACTTGGAGCAGACGTTCTACCATATCTCCTGATTTCGTAGGTCACACTTTTGCAGTACATAATGGTAATAAATTTATACCCGTATATGTAACTGAGTTTATGGTAGGTCATAAATTAGGTGAATTCTCACCAACACGTTTGTTCCGTTCACATAGTGGTGGGAAATAATAAAACTTTAAATTAAGAAATTACAACAATGGAAGCAATAGCACGTTTAAATAATTATCCAACATCGCCTCGCAAAATGCGTCTTTTAGTAGATGTAATTCGTGGCATGGATGTTGAAAAAGCAGTCAACTTTTTGAAATTTAATGCTCAACATTCATCTTTACCACTTGAGAAGTTGGTATTGAGCGCAGTGGCAAACTGGCGCGTTAAAAATGAAGGTTTAGATGAAAGTAATCTAATCGTAAAAACCGTATTTGTTGATAACGCTCGTACTATTAAACGTATGATGCCAGCTCCACAAGGACGTGCTTACCGCAAGTTGAAAAGAAGTAATCATGTCACACTAGTCGTTGACGAAAAACAAACAAAAAACTAATTGATTTACCAAAATCAAAATTAAAATAAGAAAATGGGTCAAAAAACAAATCCAATAGCGAGTAGATTAGGAATTGTCCGCGGATGGGACAGCAGTTGGTATGGCGGTAAAGCCGACTATGCGAGCAAATTAGTGGAGGATGTGAAAATTCGTAATTACCTGAACGCACGTATTAGCAAAGGAGGTATAGCCAAAATTGTTGTAGAACGTATGTTAGGGAAATTAATCATTACGATTCATACCTCTCGTCCAGGAATCATTATTGGTAAAGGTGGACAAGAAGTTGATCGTGTGAAAGAGGAATTGAAGAAGTTAACAGGTAAAGATGATGTACAAATTAATATTCTAGAAATACGTCGCCCTGAATTGGATGCTCAAATTGTAGCTGATTCAATCGCAAAGCAAATAGAAGGTCGTGTTAATTTCAAACGCGCTGTAAAAATGGCCATTCAAAATACAATGCGCATGGGAGCTGAGGGGATTAAGGTAAAATGCGGTGGTCGTTTGGGTGGTGCTGAGATTGCACGTAGTGAAGAAATGAAACAAGGCCGCACACCATTGCACACTTTCCGTATGGATATTGATTATGCGAATGTATTTGCAATGACAGTTTACGGAAAAATTGGTATTAAAGTATGGATTTGTAAAGGTGAAGTACTTACAAAACGTGATCTAAATCCGAACATTATTGCCGGCAATGATAAACGTCCAGGAGGATTTGACAAGCCGTCATTTGGTGACAGAGACAATAGAGGCGGTGATCGACGTGGAGGTGGAAATAGAGGTGGTGGAGATCGTGGCGGAAGAAAGTAAATTTAATAATAAGACTATTTTGAATGTAAGAATTTAAGAATGTCTTAAAAGTGAAGAGAAACAAATTAAAAGTAATAGTATAAAATAAGATCTTTTGGAATTTTCAAGTTTTCAAATTTTCAAATTTTCAAATTAATAAAAGATGTTACAACCAAAAAGAACAAAACACAGGAAGGCCCATAAAGGCAGAATTAAGGGTGATGCAAAACGCGGAGCAACCTTGGCCTTCGGTACATTCGGTTTAAAATCATTAGAACCTAAATGGATAACCAACCGCCAAATTGAAGCGGCTCGTCAAACGATGACTCGTCATATGAAACGTGAAGGAAGTGTTTGGATTCGTATTTTCCCTGATAAACCAATCACCCATAAACCAGCAGAGGTTCGTATGGGTAAGGGTAAAGGTAATTTAGAGTACTATGCTGCTGTCGTTCATCCAGGTCGTATCATGTTTGAAATATCTGGTGTTTCACTTGAAGTTGCAAAAGGCGCCTTGGAGCGTGCTGCTCAAAAATTGCCAGTCGCAACAAAGATTGTTATACGTAGAGACATGGTAGAAGCTTAATCATAAAACCATTAAATTAGAATAAAGAAATGGCAAAGAACAAAAATGCAAAAACCGCAAAAGACTTTCGCTCAATGAGTGGAGAAGACATTGCTAAGAATATCTCAGAAGCAAATACGCAATTGAAAAGATTAATTTTCAATCACGCAATTACTCCTATCGAAAATCCAATGGCTATTCGTACGCTACGTCGAGAAATTGCCAAATTGCAAACAGAACAACGTAGAAAACAAATAGGATTTTAAAAACACTCCTTCAAATTAAGAAAATGGCAGAAGTATTAAATAATATCAGAGGTCGTCGTAAAACTCGTATCGGGTTAGTAACGAGCAACAAAATGGAAAAAACAATCACCGTTTCGGTTGAGCGTAAAGTAAAACATCCTATTTATGGGAAGTTTCTTAAGAAAACTACTAAGTTCATGGCGCATGACGAAAAGAACGAATGTTCGATTGGCGACGTAGTAAAAATTATGGAAACTCGTCCATTAAGCAAGAATAAGTGCTGGAGATTGGTAGAAGTAGTTGAAAAAGTTAAATAATTTGATGATTAGACGATTTAAGAATAGTCTAAAGGAATTAAAATAAAAATAAAAATTATAATGCGAGACTTGCAAATTTTCGAATTTTCAAATTTCAAATTTTCAAATTAAAATAAAATGATACAACAAGAAAGTAGATTGAATGTAGCTGATAACAGTGGGGCCAAGGAAGTACTGTGTATTCGTGTACTTGGTAATTCAGGTCAAGATTATGCGCATATTGGCGACAAAATAGTTGTAACTGTTAAGAACGCAATGCCAGGAAGTGGTATTAAGAAAGGAACAGTTGCAAAAGCAGTTATCGTTCGTACAAAAAATAAGCTACGTCGTAAAGATGGTTCATACATTCGTTTTGATGATAACGCGGTTGTTATCCTCAACGCTGCTGACGATCCACGTGGTACTCGTATCTTTGGACCTGTGGCACGTGAATTACGTGACAAAGGCTACATGAAAATTATATCATTAGCACCAGAAGTGCTTTAAAAATTAAAATTTAAGAATCGTGAAAAACAGATTTAAACCAAAATATTCTATTAAAAAAGGCGACCAAGTAGTTGTGATAACAGGTTCTGATAAGAACTTAAACGAACCTAAAACAGTTCTTTCTGTTATACCTGATGAAACTAGTCCAAAAGTTTTAGTAGAAGGTGTAAATATCAAAACAAAACACAAAAAGCCGAATGCGCAAAATCCGCAAGGTACTATTGTGAAAGAAGAAGCTCCAATTTCGTTATCTAACGTAATGTTATGGGATGCTAAATCAAAAGCGGCTACTAAAATCCGTCGTGAAAGAAAAGATGGTAAGGCAGTTCGTATTTCTAAAAAATCAGGCGAAATAATTAAATAAAAATGAACATTTCAACATACATACCCAGAATACAAACCAAGTATAAACAAGAAGTTATACCTGCTTTGATGAAGAAATTCGGTTACAAAACCGTAATGCAATGTCCACGTTTAGTGAAAATTTGTTTAAACCAAGGCGTTAAAGGCTCTGTGGCTGACAAAAAATTAATCGATGTAGCAGTAGATGAAATGTCTAATATTACAGGGCAACGTGCAATCGCAACCATGTCTAAGAAAGATATTTCAAACTTCAAATTGCGTAAAAACATGCCAATTGGTGCGAAAGTTACATTACGCAGCAAGAATATGTACGATTTCTTAGACCGTTTTATATCTGTATCCTTACCACGTGTTCGTGATTTCAAAGGTATAAATGATAAGGCTTTTGACGGTCGTGGAAACTATACAATAGGTATTACGGAACAAATCATTTTCCCAGAAATTGATATTGATAAGTTACCTCGTATTAGCGGCATGGACATTACCTTTGTAACAACGGCTCGTACCAATGAAGAGGCTTACGAATTGCTAAGAGAGCTAGGAATGCCTTTCAAAAATTTAAATTTAACTTCAAATAATTAATATTCATGGCTAAACAATCAGTAAAAGCTCGTCAACGCAAGCGCGAAAGAATGGTAGCTCAATATGCTGAAAAGCGTAAGACTCTAAAAGAAGCAGGTGATTATGCAGCATTGGATAAATTACCAAAAAATGCATCTCCCGTTCGTTTACACAATCGCTGTCAATTGACAGGAAGAGGCAAAGGATATATGCGTCACTTTGGAATTTCACGTATCATGTTCCGTGATATGGCGTTGAATGGATTAATACCTGGCGTTCGAAAAGCAAGTTGGTAATCTATTGATTTTCAATTACTTAAGAAGCTAAAATAAATAAGTAGTTTAAGTTTCATCTACCCTAAAAAATGAGACAAACAAATATAAAAAAATCTTAATACTAAATAAAAATGGTAACAGATCCTATAGCAGATTTTCTAACACGAATCCGTAACGCGCAAATGGCGGGTCACCGAATTGTTGATATCCCTGCATCAAACTTGAAGAAGAAAATGACTGAAATCTTATATGATAAAGGTTATATCTTAAAGTATAAATTTGAAGAAGATAGCAAGCAAGGTGTAATCAAGATTGCCTTGAAGTATGATGTGTCAAGCAAAATACCAGCCATTCGTGGTTTGGAGCGTATAAGCCGCCCTGGTTTACGTCAATACGCAAAGCCTGCTGAAATACGTCGCGTTCAAAATGGTTTAGGAATTGCGATTCTATCCACTTCAAAAGGTGTGATGACTGATAAAGAGGCAAGAGCTAATAATGTAGGTGGTGAGGTACTTTGCCATATTTATTAATTTGTTATACTGATTGTAACATTTCGTGCCAACAGTGTAATTTAAAAAAAAGAAAAAGTAAATTCTGAATCAAGTAAGAATTCATAATTTAAAATTTTAAAATTAGAAACAATGTCTAGAATAGGAAAAAAGCCAATTTCAATCCCTTCAGGAGTAACCGTTACAGTTAATGGTGGAAATGAAGTTGTAGTGAAAGGACCGAAAGGCGAATTAAAGCAAGCGATTAATGGTGATATCAATATTGAAGTAAAAGAAGGGGAGGTAATAGTATCTCGACCATCTGATCAAATTAATCATCGCGCTATGCATGGTTTATATCGTTCTATCATTTCAAATATGGTAACGGGTGTAACAGATGGCTATTCAAAGAAATTAGAACTAGTAGGGGTTGGTTATAAAGCAACAAATACTGGTAATTTATTAGATTTAGCGCTAGGTTATTCTCATAACTTCATCATTGAGGTTCCAAAAGAATTAGCTGTTGCCACTGAAACCTTGAAAGGTTCTAATCCAACCATTGTGATATCAGGTATCGATAAGCAACTTATTGGTCAAGTAGCTGCAAAAATTCGTGGATTGCGTAAGCCTGAACCATACAAAGGTAAAGGTGTGAAATACGAAGGTGAATATATCCGTCGTAAAGCTGGTAAAGCCGCTGGTAAATAATTATAAAATCAGAAAATGGTTACTAGTCATTTTCATTAAAATAAAACAACTATGCAAGTTAAAGTAAGTCGTAAGCAAAAATTAAAATGGAGAATTCGCAAGAAAATCTCTGGTGTTGAATCTCGCCCACGTTTAAGTGTGTTCCGCAGCAACAAAGAAATATATGCACAACTCATTGATGATGTAAATGGTAAAACGCTAGTAGCAGCAAATAGCCGAAATAAGAGTATAGCTAATGCTGGTAATAAAGTTGAAAAATCTCACGAAGTAGGTAAAGCATTAGCGACAGCTGCTGTTGCGAAAGGTATTACTGCTTGCGTTTTTGATAGAGGTGGTAATTTGTATCACGGTCGTATCAAAGCACTCGCAGAAGGCGCTCGCGAAGGAGGACTTAATTTCTAATATTCAATAATTTCAAGATTCGTTTTATTCTAGACTTCGAATCTTGAACATCAAATAAAATAACATGTCTAAAACAGAAACAAATACAGTAAAATCAGGCGAAATGGAACTACAAGATAAGGTAGTATCTATTAATCGTGTGGTGAAAACTACGAAAGGTGGACGTACATTTAGCTTTTCAGCTTTAGTGGTGGTAGGTAATGGTCAAGGAATTATCGGTCATGGATTAGGTAAAGCGAAAGAAGTACAAATGGCTATCCAAAAAGGTATTGATGATGCAAAAAAGAACTTAATAAAAGTTCCTATTTTACACGGTACTGTTCCTCATGAAATTTTGGCAAAGCAAGGAGCTGCGAAAGTATTAATTAAGCCCGCTTCTCATGGAACTGGTGTAATCGCTGGAGGTAGTATGCGTGCTGTATTGGAGAGCGCAGGTGTTACAGATGTACTTGCTAAATCATTAGGTTCTGCAAACCCACATAATGTTGTAAAAGCTACTATCCATGCTTTATCACAAATGCGTGAACCGATACAGGTTGCCAAAGACCGTAACATAGGTTTGAAAAAAGTATTTAATGGCTAAATCATAAATCTGAAGAATAGTTTGTGAAAATAGATATTCATATCTTAGTATTCAGAATTTAAAATTAATTGAAATGAGTAAGATAAAAATAACACAAGTAAAAAGTTCAATCGATCGTCCGCATAGTCAAAAAAATACTTTGATTGCGTTAGGATTGAAGAAAATGAATCAAACTGTAGAACATGAGGAGACACCTCAAATAGCAGGTATGGTTAAAAAAGTAGCCCATTTAGTAAAAACTGAAAAATAATAACAAGTCATGCATTTACATACATTAAAACCAGCAGAAGGCGCAACACATCGTGCAGGTAAGAGATTAGGTCGTGGTAACTCATCTGGAAAAGGAGGTACTTCAACAAAAGGTAATAAAGGTGCACAATCACGTGCTGGTCACAACTACAGAAGAGGTAGTGAAGGTGGACAAATGCCTTTACATCGTCGTTTGCCTAAACGTGGTTTCAAGAATATTAATCGTATCGATTATAAAGTACTAAATATCGAGCAAATCGATGCATTAGTTGATCGATATCAATTAGAAGATTTTTCACCAGAGAGTTTATACTTAGCAGGTATCATCAATCGAACTGACTTAATAAAAGTTTTAGGTGACGGCGAATTAAAAAGTAAAATTGCTTTTCGTGTGAATGCTGTAAGCGAAACGGCAAAGGCCGCAATCGAGAAATCAGGAAATAGTTTAGAAATCATATAAACGATATGATAATGAAAGAGTAGTTTACTACTCTTTTTATTCGTTTATGCACAACTAGGATATTTTTTAAAACCAAAAATAAAATAGACTGAAATCCAATAATTGGTATAAATTGCGGTTTCAAAAAATAAGTACAACAGAAGATAAGCTACAAATGTCATTCAAGTGAATGATAGGTTTTCGAGATTACAAGAAGGCTCAAGGCATTTGAAAATAAATAAACAAGACTCATGAAGAAAATTATTGATACCTTAAAAAATATTTGGAATATCGAAGAGCTTCGCACTCGCATCATATTCACATTGACTTTACTTTTAGTGTATCGTATAGGCTGCCAAGTAGTATTACCTGGTATTAATCCCAATTTATTAATCGACAATAGTAGCCAAAATGGTTTACTTGGTCTTTTTAATATGTTTGCGGGAGGTGCTTTCAATAAGGCTTCTATTTTTGCATTAGGTATTATGCCTTATATTTCTGCTAGTATAGCCATGCAATTAGCACAAATTGCGATTCCTCAATTGCAAAAAATGTCGAAAGAGGAGAGTGGTCGTAAGAAAATCCAACTAATTTCTCGTTACGTAACAGTTGCTATTACAGTAGCTCAATCTATTGGTTATGTTACTTACTTATATAACACCAACCGTGATGCAATTATGGACTACGGATTTCCATTCATGTTAAGCACTGTTGTTTTACTTACAACTGGTACTTTGTTTGTAATGTGGTTGGGTGAGAAAATTACAGATAAAGGCATCGGTAATGGTACTTCTTTAATTATCACAGCAGGTATCATCGCACGTTTACCACAATCATTAATTCAAGAGTTCCAATCTAAAACTGGATCTGGCGGCGGTGGATTATTAATCTTCTTGATTGAGTTGGCCTTAATGGTGGTAATCATCATGGGTATCATATTGCTCGTTCAGGCGGTGCGTAAAATACCTTTAAACTATGCACGTCGAATTGTAGGCGCAGCTTCGGCGAAAGATTTATCAGGTAGCAGAGATTTTATTCCAATTAAAGTAAATGGAGCGGGTGTAATGCCAATCATTTTTGCTCAAGCTATGTTGTTTATCCCTACTGCCTTTTCGAGCTTTGCCAGCGAATCTGGTAAAGGGTTCTTATCTAGCTTGAATGATCCTGGGTCTTTATGGTATAACTTAGTATACGCTTTTTTGGTAATTGCATTCACCTATCTCTATACAGCGTTAATATTCAATCCAACCCAAATGGCTGATGACTTAAAACGTAACAACGGATTCATTCCGGGTATTAAGCCTGGAGAAGATACAGCTAACTATATAGGTGCTATCATGGATAGAATAACTTTACCTGGTGCCATTTTCTTAGCTTTCTTAGGTATTTTACCTGGCTTAGCCGGTAAATTAGGTGTAACAAGTGGATTATCTAGTTTCTTTGGCGGAACTTCTATGTTGATTATGATTGGTGTTGTACTTGATACTTTGCAGCAAATCGAAAGTCAATTGTTGATGCGTCATTACGATGGTTTGATGGAAACAGGCAGAATTACAGGTCGTTCAGCAGTTCCCGCTTAAACTGACCTAACAAACTTTTACAAAAAGTTTTCTATTGATTTATTATAAAACAAATGAAGAAATTGAGTTACTCCGCAAGAGTAACTCTTTAGTTTCTTATACCTTATCGGAAGTGGGTAAGGCAATTAAGCCCGGTATTACAACAAAGCAGCTCGATGATTTAGCATTCACAATTATAAGCGATCATCACGCTACGCCCGCATTTAAAGGTTACAAAGGTTTCCCATTTACATGCTGTATGAGTGTCAATGATGCCGTAGTTCATGGCTTCGCTACTGATGATGAATTGAAAGATGGTGATATTATTAGTGTAGATACTGGTGCTATATTGAATGGTTATGTTGGTGACAGTGCTTACACATTTGGGTTAGGATCAGTAAGTGGCGAGGTAAAGAAGTTAATGCGTATTACAAAAGAATCTTTGTATAAAGGTATTGAGAAAGCAATCGTAGGTTGTCGTATGGGCGATATTGGTTGGGCTATACAATCTTATACCGAAAAGGAAGGTTATGGGGTTGTACGCGAACTTACAGGACATGGAATTGGCAGAAAATTGCACGAAGCTCCAGAAGTTCCAAACTTCGGGCGAAGAGGTAATGGGATCAAACTACTCGATGGGTTGGTTATCGCTATTGAACCCATGATTAATATGGGAACCAAAGATGTGTTTTGCGAAGATGATGATTGGACAATTCGAACGGCAGATGGCAAACCTGCTGCACATTATGAGCATTCCGTAGTTGTACGAAGTCAAAAAGCCGATATATTATCCTCATTTATTGAAATTGAAGCAGCGGAAAAGGCAAATACAAACTTGTGTAGTGATTATTATTAATCAGCAATAATTCATAAATAATCAGTTTAAATTTATTGAATCCGCATTGCAACTTTTTGATTTTACTCTGGCACCATCTTATACCGATTAGACAAATGTAATAGATTAAAATTTCGTTCCTCCATTTAATCTAAACATTTCTATCCATAGGCATTTACCATTTTCGTCAAGCGAAATGTATAATATAAAATTAATGTCAAAATGGTATTACAGCAAGGCTAGTGCCGAGACTAAAATAATTGGACTATTTACAGTTCTTATACTATATTACCATTCTAGTTTTCAATGCTGACGTTTAGACATAAATAATGAAAGACTAAGTTTCTAAATATTGATTGAATATTTAAAACCGATTTCGGCAGCTATACTTTGAATAATAAAAAAATATAACTTTACCGAATGGCTAAAGAAACAAAAATGCAATGCTCATTTTGCTTGAAGCGCGATGATGAGGTTGGTTTAATGGTAAGCGGCGCAAAGGCTAATATTTGTGACGAATGCATTGAAAATGCGATGCAAATTATAGATGAACAAGCAGAACAATTAGGCTATGGTAATTTACCCAACAAGAAGAAGGCTACCAAATCAAATAAATTTAATTTTGCATTAAAACCCATTGATATAAAGAATCATTTAGATAAGTATGTCATTGGGCAAGATGAAGCGAAAAAAGTATTGTCAGTTGCCATTTACAATCATTACAAAAGATTGAATCAAACAGTTAAGAATGATGAAGTAGAAATCGAGAAAGCCAATATGATCTTAGTTGGCGAGACAGGAACAGGTAAAACTTTGCTTGCTAAAACAATTGCTAAATTACTGAATGTACCTTTTGCAATTGCTGACGCAACCGTATTTACGGAAGCGGGTTACGTGGGTGAAGATGTGGAAAGTATTTTATCTCGTTTACTTCAGGCAGCTAATTATGACGTAGAGAAAGCAGAAAAAGGAATTGTTTTTATAGATGAAATTGATAAAGTTGGGCGCAAAAGCGACAACCCATCCATCACAAGAGATGTAAGCGGTGAAGGCGTGCAGCAAGCCATGCTAAAACTATTAGAGGGCTCAGAAGTGTTGGTGCCTCCGCAAGGTGGACGCAAGCATCCTGAGCAAAAAATGATTAAAATAAATACACAAAATATTTTATTTATTTGTGGCGGTGCTTTTGAAGGTATCGATAAAATAATTGCACGACGTATACAAACTTCTTCTATTGGATTTAAAACTAATACTGAGCAACAAGGCCTAGATAAGAATAACTTAATTCAATATGTAAATGCGCAAGATTTACGCACATATGGTTTGATACCAGAATTGTTAGGCAGATTACCAGTAGTTAGTTTTTTACGCGCTTTGGATGCAGATGCCCTAAGACGAATTCTAACAGAGCCTAAGAATGCCTTAATCAGGCAATATCAAGCCTTGTTTGAGTTGGAAGGTATTAAATTATCTATTGCCGACGATGCCTTAGATTATTTGGTAGAAAAGGCGATAGAGTTTAAATTAGGTGGCAGGGGATTACGTTCTATTTGTGAATTGTTGCTAACTGATGCTATGTATGATTTGCCAAGTGAAAAAGGAACGACCAGTTTTTGTATTACCAAAGAATATGCGGTAAGCAAAATTGAAAAGTCCAAATATGCTTATTTGCAAGTTGCCTAGCAATCGATAGAACTAAGAATTGTATCTGGCTTGTGCAATGCGTTGTATGTACTTGCCCACGATATCAAATTCAATATTTACTTTACTACCGATTTGAATAACCTGTATGCTTGTATTGTAAAAAGTATAAGGTATGATTGCAACATCAAAGCTGTTATCGGAAATTTCAAAACAAGTTAAACTTGTGCCGTTGATACAAATAGAACCTTTTTCAACAACTAAATGCGCGAAACGCGCGGGTAATTCAAACGTGAATACCCAATTTTCGGCACCATCTATTCGATTCAAGCAAGTTAAGGTTGTGTCTACATGTCCTTGTACCAAATGACCATCTAGTCGACCGTTGAATTGCATACATCTTTCCAAGTTTATCAGTTGTCCGATTTGCCAATTTGTTGCTGTGGTTTTCGATAAAGTTTCTGGTACTAAACAAACTTGATGTTGGTTTTCTTTTACTTCAATGACAGTGAGACAGATGCCATTGTGAGAAAGAGATTGATCTATTTTTAGCTCAGATGAGATTTTACTCTGAACTGTTAGTACTGTGTTTTGTTTTTGCTGAGAAATATCTATGATGGTGCCTAAATCCTCAATAAT
>JBIIJE010000053.1:0-17282 GCA_044234005.1 Chitinophagaceae bacterium
TCAAATTCCTTTTTGAAAATATCAGCTTCGTAAAATGGATTTTTATAAAAGTTCCAATCTACTTGTGCTGCCTGTAATAAATTGGTATCATATTTACCATTCACATAAATTACTTCCTGATACATGTACGCCCCTTTTTGATAAGGCAATAAATTTTCTTTTAGGATTTCAGGTAAATTCGGATAATTCGCCATACCATCTCCGTTATACACTTGCTTGTTGCCACAAGAAGTAAACACCATCACCCACAAAACGAAACAAACTCTGTATTGCATATTTAAATTATTTTACTTTGAAGTACATGGCTTGCAAAATAGGAATTATCTTTTGTTTCACATCACCCTGTATTACGATAATGCCATCTTTTACAGAACCACCACAACCACATTTGGTTTTCAATAGTTTGCCCAAAGTTTCTAAATCATATTGCTTGCCGATAAACCCTTCGACAAGTGTTACCATTTTTCCGGCACGATGTTTTGTATCTGTTTTTACCTTCAGCGATTGTTGATTCGGATTTAAAGTTTCCACTTCTTCGCTTGCATCATCTATAATTTTTACCTCCGGATTGGTAGAATAAACGATGCCGGTGTTTATCCGATTTTTCTTACTCATGACTAAATTTTTTAGGTACTAATATTTGTAATGATTTTGGGAAAATACTTATTATACATTGGTTATTTTCATTGTTGTGCGCATCTCCATCTGTTTGATAAAAAGGCATTTCATCCGATTCTATTTTAAAGTTTTTCGCGGTGCGATGCATTACATACTTATTCGAAGTAAGCTTACCACGAAAGCCATCGTAAACAATGCCAAAAGCATTCCAGAAATTAATTTTCTTGATGAGTATCATATCCAATAATGCATCTTGTATATTGGCTGTAGGTGCTACCTTAAAACCATAGCCAAACTCACTTCCATTAGCAACATTCAAAAAGAATGCTTGTTCTGTAATTATTTCACCTTCTATTGTAATGGTATATTTGACAGATTTATAATTGAAATAGTGTTTTATCACCTCGTACAAGTACATTTTAAATCCTCGAAATTTACTTTGCTTGATAGCATTACAAACTTTTGCATCAAAACCAACCCCAGCATTGCTAATGAAGTAAGAATGATTGGCTTTACCTAAATCGATCGCAAGTACTTCACTCTTTTCAATTGCCGCTACAGCATTCTCTATTTCCAGCGGTATGCCTAGATGCCTTGCCAAGCCATTACCAGAACCAGTTGGTATCACTGCGAGTGCTTGTTGGGAATGCGCTAAGGGTTGTATTACCTCATTGATGGTTCCATCTCCACCCACTGCGACAATAAGCGGGAAGTTAGCATCAATAGCCTGTTGGCATAAGACTTTAGCATGTCCTCCATACTCGGTATAATGTATATTTTGCAATTGCGATGGAAAACACCTTGCCATAGCCTTATTCAAAGCATCTATTTTAGTTTTTCCTATGCGGCTATTAACAATTATGAATATCTTTTCGTATACCATTACTTTACTGCTTTCAAACTCAAATCCATACTTACTGCATGATGAATCATGGCACCCACAGAAATATACTGAACCCCAGTTTGCGCAAAAGATTCTATAGTTTCTAAATTAATACCACCACTTGCTTCTGTTTCATAAATGGGCGGAATTAATGGCAAGGCTTCTTGAATAAGTGTAGGTGTAAAATTATCGAGCATAATACGTTGTACACCTCCAAATGCCACTACCCTTTTTACATCATCGATACTTCTTGTTTCCACTTCAATAGGAATATTCAATTGTTGTTTCTTCAAATAAACGTTACTTGCTTCAATTGCCTTCTCAATTCCACCACAATAATCGATGTGATTATCTTTGAGCATAATCATGTCATACAATCCCATGCGATGATTAAATCCTCCCCCTAGACGCACGGCGGCTTTCTCAAACCATCTAAAATTGGGAGTTGTCTTGCGTGTATCTAACAACTTACAAGGGTACGCTTTCACTTTTTGAACATATTCGTTGGTAAGTGTAGCTATGCCTCCCATCCTTTGCATGATATTCAAAACGAGTCGCTCCGATTTTAAAATTGTATGCACACTTGCTTTTATTTCAAAGGCGATATCACCATACGTGACCGAATCGCCATCTTGCTTCATAAAGATAAATTCAGCACTAGGTTCAAGCAACTTAAATATTTTATGCGCGACTTCAATACCTGCTAAAATGCCATCTTGCTTCACCTTTAATTTGGCAAGACCCATTTCCTGTGGCGAAATACAAGCCAAGCTTGAATGATCGCCATCTTTTACATCTTCATCGATAGCTAACTGAATAAATTGTTCAAATTCCATTTTATTACTTTTAAATTTACTAATTGTTTAATACATGCATCGAACGACTAAATAAGTTCGATGAAAATATAATTTGAATTGTATTTACTTCGGAGAGAATTGTATTGAAGCTCGCATCGCACCTAGTTGCATGAAGCAACAAGCAACAAAGAATAGCTTCGTATGGCTGCTTACGTATGCTCATAACAATTGTAGTTTAGTTAAATAAAAATGTAAATTTAGTTTAACTCTGATACTAAAGCAATGTGTTCTCTTATTAAGTTTAACCTAGACTTGGCAATGAGTTTTAAGAATTAAGAATTGGCTTGCCTTAAAAGTTTAATTGTCTTGAGAATTATCACACAGATTGATATAATTTTACCATCGCATGATGAATCCTAATTTACAAGCTGAAGAATCTAATCAACATTCAGACAAAGAATTTGAAAATAGCATTCGACCTAATTCGATACATGATTTTTCGGGTCAAAAAGAGCTTATTGAAAACCTTTCAATATTTATACAAGCCGCTAATAAGCGCGATGAGGCATTAGATCATGTTTTATTTCATGGCCCGCCAGGCTTAGGTAAAACGACATTATCGCGGATTGTTGCCAATGAACTGGGTGTAAATATTAAAGAAACAAGTGGTCCAGTAATAGAAAAGCCAGCTGATTTGGCAGGATTATTGACGAGTCTTGAAACACGAGATGTATTATTTATTGACGAAATTCATCGTTTGAGTACAGTGGTAGAAGAATATTTGTATGCCGCAATGGAGGATTTCAAAATTGACATCATGATTGATAGTGGTCCCAATGCAAGAAGCATTCAAATTGCATTAAATCCATTTACATTGGTCGGTGCAACAACTCGTTCGGGATTGCTCACTGCGCCTTTACTTTCACGATTTGGTATTAAATCGCGACTGGAATATTACAATTTGGATGTGTTGGATAAGATTGTGTCAAGAAGCGCACAAGTATTACAAGTCAAAATTACATCTGATGCATCTCGCGAAATTGCGAGAAGAAGTAGAGGCACACCACGTATTGCAAATGGTTTACTCAGACGTATGCGAGATTTTGCGCAGATACTTGGTAATGGCATCATTAATATGGACATAGCTGAGCATGGCTTAAAAGCGCTAAAAGTTGATGCAAATGGATTGGACGAAATGGATAATAAAATATTATTTACCCTGATTGACAAATTCAAAGGTGGACCCGTTGGTATTAGCAATATTGCTACATCAGTAGGAGAGGAAAGCGGAACAATTGAGGAAGTATATGAACCATTTTTGATTCAAGAAGGTTACATTATTCGAACACCTAGAGGCAGAGAAGCGACAGAGAAAGCATACATTCATTTGAACATGCCTAATAAATGGAAGGCTCAAGGCGGTAATTTGTTTTAGCATGGCAACGAAAAATTGAATAGGTTAGAATGAATTCGAATTACCGAATAACTTAAATGCACCTTATGAAATTGAATTTTTCTGATGAATATGTTTTAGAAAATGAACGTGTCATTTTACGTCCACTTTTAACAAACGACTTTGAAAACCTGATTTATTTCTCGATGCATGAACCTGAACTTTGGAAATACTCCTTAATGCAAGCAATAGGTGAAGTTGGCTTGAAAAATTATTTGAAACTTGCCGCTGAATCAAGATTGAAAGCATTGGAATATCCGTTTATAGTCTATGACAAACAAGTTGGCAAATATGCGGGTAGTACTCGGTTTTATGATATTCAACTTTCGCAAAAGACATTACAGCTTGGTTATACTTGGTATGGAAAGGAATTTCAAGGAAATGGGTTAAATAAAAATTGCAAGTATTTACTTCTGCAATTTGCATTTGAGAAACTCGAAATGGAGCGTGTGGAGTTTCGAGCGGACAATTCCAATGCTAAAAGTATTGCAGCAATGAATAGTATTGGATGTAAGGTAGAAGGTGTTTTACGAAGTAATGGATACAACCCAGAAGGTAAACGACGAGATAGTATTGTGCTAAGCATTCTAAAAGATGAATGGTATAATGAAGTTAAACCGAAATTGAAAATACAATGTGTAAGCCTTACTATCAAGCCTTCTTAGCGAATAAGCGTGATATCGCCTTTCTCCTCAACACGCTTGTTTTGAAAAGGGCAATTGTAAGTAAACCAATAAAAATAGATTCCTTCATCGCAAGGCTGATTCTTGAATGTGCCATCCCACTTTTTATTTACATCATTCGTTGCAAAAACAACTTGACCATATCGATTGAAAATTTTTAAATCGACTTTCGAAATTTCGCTTTTGGGCAATATATGCAGTTCCTTATTTAGATTATCACCATTGGGCGAAAACGCTGACAGTATAACTGCTTTACAACAGAGTAATTGTTCAATATTTACTTGTGCATTTTGTTTACAACCTCTTGCATCTTCCACAGCAATAGACTCATGGATAACACCTAAATTATAATACTCTAATCCAATAAAGCTTGGCGTACTGCAAGTATAATTGTAAGATTCCCAACCTCCTTCAATTTCAACTTCAAACGAACCTTTACTATTTTCAAAACAAGGAATATCATTTTCGGTAACATTAATTTTTAAAGGCAAGGCTGGGATAGCCACATTCGCTATCGTCGTAATCATACAATCATTCGCATCTTTAATAATGACCGTGTAAACGCCTCCGCTTAAATTTTCAAATACTTGCTGTGTACTTAAACTATCTTGATTGATTGAATATAAATAGGGTGAAATGCCGTCTGACGCAAACAATTGTAATGAAGCATTCGAATCGCTATAACAAGCTACTGTATCGGAAATATAATTGAGTTGAATTTCAGAAGGCTGACCAAAAGTTACCAATGTATCATTCGGACAAGAATTGGCATCGGTAATATAAATTGGGTAATTGCCTCCTAGAATATTATTGAGCTGTGCTTTACTCGAAAAATTAATTCCATATAAAGAATACTTGTAAGGTGCAACACCCCCACTACCCGAGAGCAACACCGAGCCTGTAGAGTCTCCATAACACTTCGGCTCGGCATAATTTACAATATTCAGTTGTGGCCTGCCGTCATTTAGCAAGTGAATAGTATCAATATCAATACATCCAATAATATCAGTAGTCTGCACCCAATATATGCCAGGCGCTAAATTCGAAATAGCATTCACGCCTATAGTTCCGTTACTCCATATTTTAGTTACAGTTCCTGTTGAATTTGTCACTGAATTAAGATTGATAAGACCATTATCTAAATCACAATTTGCGTTGGCGAAAATAATTTGGTTTGATGTAGCTAAGGAGGCTTGAATCATTGTGGTATCAGTTTTGGTACAACCATTCGCTGCTGTAACAGTAACAATATGTGCCCCGCTGCTTAAATTAATAGCTAAAGCTGTAGTCTGACCGGAAGGCGACCAACTATATGTGTATGGTGCTAATCCTCCGAAAGGTATTAAATTGATTTGCCCATTGCTCAAGCCACATTTAGTATGCTGTAAAATTTTAGGAAGAGTAGCACTCAGCGTATCTACCAATTGATATATTTTGCTTGTGGAGCAACCAACTTGATCGGTAACGGTGACTGAATATATTCCTGCTGATAAATTAGTTAAGTTCGACGAAGTGCTACTCGCCGGAGTCCAAGTATAGCTATAAGGTGGAGTTGCACCTGTGACAGTTAACGATATTGAACCATTGGCCGTACCACAAAGAGGATTTAATTTAGCTCCTATCACATCTGGCAATCCTTGCCAAACAGCGTTTACATAAGCGATGGCCGTGTAACCGTTTGCATCAGTTACAGTTATTTGATAGGTTCCCGGTCCACAATTATTAATGTTAGGCCCTGTAGTGCCATTATCCCACAGATAAGTATATGGCGAAGTTCCACCAACGGCATGGACTTGAATAGAACCATTATTGATTGGACATGTTGCGTTTATTATTGCATCAACGTTTACTTTATATTCACTAGTGGAGCGAGGCTGATTAGCGTATCTTTTTTGCACCCATTGGCATCTTTAGTGAAAATAGTATAATTACCTGGATTCAAATTATTGAATTGATTACTGCTACTATATGCTCCATTATTGATAGCGTAAGTATAGAGCCCTACGGTACCCGTGTCTGTTAAGGCAATGGAACCGAAGAATCCAACGCAAGGTAGCTGCATAATATTCAAATTTTGAATTACAGTTGTGATTTTTGTGAAACGAACAGTATCTGTATAAGTTCCTGGCGGGCAGGTATAAGTAATTGTTGCTGTTATTTTACTATAAGGATAAAATGGAGGGCAAAAATAAATACTATCAGAATTTGAACCTATTACAACTCCGCTATGATTCTTCCATGTAATCACATAATTGATAGGCCCTGCAGGTGCAATTCTGATACCTTCATTTGAGCTTGTAAAAATACTAGCATATTTACCTGGAGCTTTAACGGTATTGGTTGCACCTTGATTTTGAATGTCTACTGTTGCAAAATTCGTAGTGTTAGAAGCTTGGTTATTACACACATCTTTGTTTGTGATAAACACTTCAATGATATTCGTAGTCTCATTCAATACAATTTGAAAAGTAGAAGAATTAGGTGTACAATTTGATCCAAACAACTTTAATCCTTAGTAGAAAACAATGAATTTACGAAAGGGTGAAGTACCTATCGTGGTGTAACGAATCGAGCCACCTTAATTCGGCCCTAAATCCATAAATAAGCCAAAAATAGCATTGTCTGGACAAGTTGAATTTAGTAAGTTAAGGTTTGTTGTGTATTATTAAAACAACTTGCGTTTGCATACAAAGTATTGAATGTATGTATGCCATTATCGCTTATGTAACAGCTAGAATAAGTTTGTTCAAAAAAACAAAAGTTAAATCCTAAAGGAATACTTCCAGAAAATTTATCATCGGTTAAGGATAATGCGATACCTGTTATATTGATTGGATTAAACGGAATAGCAGATATTGCATACTGACTTGTTTTTTGCTGCTTAGGATAAACTACATGTAACATAATACATGCACTATCACAAGGCATAACATGAATAGGACCTTCGATAATATTCATCCCCCAATTGTGCGAATAACCGACTGCTCAATGCTATACAAAGGAATAAGAGGAAAAGTAGTGCATTTTTATAGAATCGATTGTGTGTGAAGTGCGGCATAAAATTCGATTATAAGGTAAGTAAAATTCAAGCATTCTTAAGTATCCAATTACTTTAAGTCTTCAAAATATATGGTTACTATAAAAGACCTGACAACACCATGACGAAAGCTATGAGTTACGTGTTAGTAGAAGTTCGTTTTTTTAAGTTCAAATTTTACTTTTTAGGAAATATAACTTTTGTAAAGTATTCCACTACCTATCCTGAACCGCCTTACCTGCCAGTATTTTATTCACACATTTCTCGATTCGATCGATTCTTGTTTTGGATTGTTTGGGTTGTGTAAAGAAAATTACGTAACCTCTTTGCTTACCAGGAGTTAATGCCTGGAATGCTTTTTTAAACAACACATCATCTTCGAATTTTGCCACTAATTCTGTAGGAAGTATTAACTCCATTTTCTTCTCAGCTTTCATCTCTATTCCTGATTCTTCCAATTGCATTGCCTCTTTTAAGTACGACTTAATAATCTCTTGCATGGCCACAATTTGCGTTAAACTTGTAAATCGAATAACGCGGGCAATTTGCGAATTTTCTCCTGGCTTTTGCAAAACCCCTTGAACATCATTGAGTAAATAGCCTTTCAAAAAGCTTATCACACAATTATCTTTAAAAGCGCCAATGATAGCAATATTCTTTTTTTGAAATGTATAAACAGGCATACTCCATTTCAACTCTTCAGTTAGATCACATTCAAGTGCAAGACTTCGCAATACATCTAATTCAGCTCGCCATGTATGTACTTTGCAAAAGGGTGTATTAAAGAATTTGCATCGACCGCAGCCATTCATTAAATACGCATCAACTTGAGGGTTCATGATACTCATTATAAATTAAACTAGATTGTTAAGATAATTTAAACCGTGTAAAGAAAATAGTGCAATCCTGTCAAAAACGAATCGAAACAAGTTGAAGAAGTAATACTTTCTATAAAAATTTATCCCCCTTATTACGTTTTACCTCAGCCACATAATCTTTAATTTGCTGCTCTCGATTACGCTCGCAAATGAGTAATACATCATCTGTATCTATGACAATAAAATTTTCCAAGCCTTGTAATACCACTAATTTATCATCTTGCGCTTTCACCATACATTGCGATGCATCAATAATCATCACATTCTTACCCATAACCACATTGCCTAAATAATCTTTTTCCGAGTTATCGTAAGCGCTATTCCAAGTCCCCAAATCACACCAACCAAAGTAAGATGGAATTACATGCACATTTTTCGCCTTTTCCATAATTCCATAATCAATGGAAATATTTGTACACTGCGGATAAACCTTTGCAATTTCTTGATGCTCCTCTCTTGTATTGTAGGATTTTACTTGGCTAAATACTTCATCAATTTCTGGCAAATATTTTTCTAGTGCATGTTTAATAGTTTTTACATTCCAAACAAAAATACCTGCATTCCATAAAAAGTCGCCGCTGCGAACAAAAGTTTCAGCAAGTTCCAAAGAAGGTTTTTCGGTGAAGGTTCTTACTTGATAAAAATTATCACTCCGCTTTGTGGTATCGTATTGTATATATCCATAGCCTGTGTCGGGTCGCGTCGGCTTTATACCTAATGTAACCAGTACATCATTTTTACTTACATAATCTAAGGCGTCAATAATATCGCGCTCGAAATTTCTTTCATCAAATATTAAATGATCAGCAGGACTCATAATAATATTCGCATCCGGATTTAAGGCCAACAATTTATGTGCGATATAGGCAGTACAAGGAGCAGTATTCTTGCGTGAAGGTTCACTTAAAATATTGTTCTCAATAAGATCTGGTAATTGGGCTTTTAAAGTAGGAATATAACTTTCGTTCGTGATTACAAAAATATTTTCCTTAGGACAAATGTTTTTAAAACGCTCATAAGTCCATTGAATAAGTGATTTACCTGTACCTAAAATATCTAAGAATTGCTTAGGGTGGTCGTTCCGGCTTTCAGGCCAAAACCTACTCCCAATACCTCCAGCCATGATGGCTACATAATTATTCTTCAAACTCATTCAATACAATTTAAATTACTTGCTATGTTCAAATATAAGCAAAATTTATAGGCTGTTTAGTATATGTACTTGTTAAAATCATTTTTTGCAATTGAGCAAAATCAGACAAGAATAATAAATGTTAAATAATTTGCGAGAACGCTTCTAAAGCTAACGCAAAATCTAAGATGAATAAGCTAGCATCCATGTTTGTTCCAAGTCTCGCATTTGTTGCTTTTTGCTTTTAGTATTGTCGTTAAATCCACTTAAATGAAGAGCGCCGTGAATAATTACACGCAAAAGTTCATCGGCATATTTTACACCTAAAGATTTTGCATTATCTGCTACTCGATCTGCGCTGATATATATATCTGCCAAAATTTCTTGATGCTTCTGTTGACTCAAATTGAAAGTAATTATATCGGTGTAAGTATCATGCTGCAAATGCTTCATATTCATTTCAAACAAAAATGCATCATCTACAAAAGTATAACTTACCTGATTCGATTTTTGGGTATAATGATAAATAAGTTCATTAATAAACTTCCCAAGTTTTCGTTTTTGTTTTAATTTAGATTGAACCTGATGATCTGTGAAAATACAGCTTGAAAGCATCGCAGCTTGCTCCTTCATACATTTAGATTGTTGCAATTACAGAAACACCATTTTGCACGATGTCGCCTATTTGAGCATTTACTTGAGTGCCAATTGGTAAGTATATATCTACACGCGAACCAAATTTAATAAAACCTAATTCTGCATTTTGCTTAGCCGCATCTCCTTCTTTTGAATACATCACAATGCGACGAGCTACAGCGCCTGCAATTTGACGAACCAAAATTTCTGCTTTACTCCCTTTCACTACGATAGTTGTTCTTTCATTCTCGGTGCTTGATTTTGGATGCCAAGCTACCAAATATTTGCCTGCATGATGCTTCGCATACATAACTTTACCACTCATGGGATACTTATTGACATGTACATTTAGCGGACTCATAAAAATAGAAATCTGCAAACGCCTATCTTTAAAATATTCAGTTTCCGTTGTTTCCTCTATCACCACCACTTTACCATCACAAGGTGAAATAATTAGATTATCGTCAAAAGTTTCTGTCCGCGTTGGTATTCGAAAAAACCAAAATACCCAAAACCAAAGCAGACCACTCAATATTAAAATTGGAATTTTCAGCCAAAGTATATCGCCTAAAAAAGTTTGACAAAGCCAAATCACGATTGCGAACAGAATGCTTGCAACAATACAATACATCCACCCTTCCTTATGTATTCTCATAAAATATAATTGAGGCAAAAGTAAGGTATTCTGAACTTTACAAAAGCATTGTTTTTAACCGTTAAAAAATATGCCGCTAAAAAAAATGAACTTGCAAACAAGACATACACAACAAAGCAAACAAGTACGCAAAGGGAGCTGCAAACAAAAGCGAATCAAATCTATCCAAAGCACCTCCATGACCTGGCATCATTTGACCCGAATCCTTTACGCCTGCTAGTCGTTTTAATTTAGATTCAATTAAATCACCTGCATTACCTATTACAGAAGCCAGCAATGCGAATACCATCCATTGCCACATTGGAAATTCCTTTGCTAAGTAACCCCAGACGCTCGCTAAAGCTATCGTAAATAGAGTTCCTCCAATAATACCTTCCCAAGTTTTTTTAGGAGATATACTTGGAAAAAATGGTATTTTGCCAAAAAACGAGCCCGATATATATGCCATCGTATCATTCATCCATATGCAAAATATAAGCATCATAGGAAGTAAATTCGACTGATAACGCAGATGAACCAGTAGAGCCAACGCCAACGAAATATAACCAATACCTGTCAGCATATAAATTGATTTTGCATTTTTTTTAAACAAGAAAAAAACTAATAAAGACCCAATAGTCATTCCCAACAAATGAAATGAATAAGGACGCAAAAAATCATTCAAATTGTTCGTGCAAACTGTTATCGGCAAACTGCAAATCCAAACAAAAATAAAAATGCCAATTGCTATTAAATTTACTTTTTCATTATTAGTAAAGCTTGTTTGTAATATTTTTTCTATCAATTGAGCATATTCACGCAATGCTAAAATATTGACAATAAAAAAGATGATGGTAAAAACTAAATCGTTTCCAAACAATCCAAATAACATAATGGCCCCAAATACCAAGGCACTGAGTGAGCGTGTTACAAAAACTGACTTATTAAAGGGCATAATGCTGCAAGATATATAAATTCTATTTTATTGTTCACCCAAAGGATTTACAATATTTAGAATAGTTCATGTTGATGCAAGAGCCATGTAGACAAATTTTTCGAGCAATTAAATGGCAGATTACCAGCGTATCCATATTATGAATTTGTTTCAGCAATCATCCTTTCAGCGGCTGCCCGAAAAGCTTCCGGCACATGTATTTCTACATAACCATTCATATAGGCATCTTGCTTATTGATTAAAACCGCAGCAATATCTTCTGCTTGTAGATGCCCTAACAATGCCTCGGCTTCGAACTTCCGAATGGATTTATACACACATATCCAATTTATTTTTTCCATGATAATTAATTATTTTCTTCTAAAGGCTCTACTTCTATTTGACGATGCATATCATAGTCTACTCGATATTTATAAAAATAAAATAACATGATGCCACAAAGAACAAGACTTAGCGCTGCAAATAGCATGGGTGTATCAGACATTTTATAAATATCAAAAGTAGTATACTGATTTTTAAATAACCAAATTAGAAATACTATGACAAAATTATTTATGGCATGCATTACTACACTCACCCAAATACTACCTGAAAAATAATATGCTAAGCCCAATATTAAACCTAAAAAAAGTCGTGGCAAAAAACCACTCGCTTGATCATGAAATACACTGAAAAGTATAGCGGTAATAAAAATAGCTATGACCGAAGGCCCTTTTAAAAACTTAATTAAAACTTGCTGTATGCATCCACGAAAAGCAAACTCTTCGATTACAGCAGGCAAAATACAAACTGCTAACACATTCGAGGCAAGCGCTCCAAAGCCTTTGCCAGACAATATTGCTTCCATGTAGTTTGCGTAAGCATCCGGTTTATTGGCTTCATCTTTAAAATAAGATAATCCTGCACTCCACTCTTGTATAAAATTAGAAAATGGCAGTGCAAGTAAAATTAGAGATATGCCCCAAAACCAATGATATTTTCGTGCAGGCTTGCTAGCACCTAAATAAATATTTGGCTGTGGATGCGCTAAATAAGCAAATAGCAAGGCAGGTATCAATAAAGCAATAACTAATCCTACTATATTAATCCATTGCAAAGCATCTCCAGTTTCTAAAGGAATACTTTTTAAGGCTAAAATCTCTTGAATTGACATGCCTAAAAAATGCTCATTCAATAAATTAATAAAAAAACTGCTAATCAAAATACACAGCGACATCAGCATACACAGTACGACAAACTGTAGTGCTCCACTTGCATAAATAAGATACCGATTTAGCATAAATATTTTCTCAATGCCAAATTATAATAAACGCTGAATAATGTCTTCTATCTTCAAACCTTCTGCCTCTGCTTTATAATTTCTCACCACCCTATGGCGAAGAATGGGCAACGTAACAGCCTTTACATCCTCAATATCGGGACTATATTTACCATGTAATAAAGCATGACACTTTGCACCCAAAATTAAATTCTGCGAAGCACGCGGGCCAGCGCCCCATGAAACATAAGAACGAGCCAAATCTGAACCTTGCTCATTCGGACGTGTTTTATGAACCAAACTAACTGCGTATTCCATTACATTATCTGGAACAGGCACACGTCTCACCAAATGTTGAAAGTAAATTATTTCTTCACCTGTCATCACCTTGGTCAGATTCACATTTTTATCGGTTGTTGTATTCTTTACAACATCAAGTTCTTCCGCAAAGCTTGGATAATCAAGCCATATATTGAACATGAAACGATCTAATTGGGCTTCCGGCAAAGGATAAGTTCCTTCTTGCTCAATCGGATTTTGAGTAGCTAGTACAAAAAACGGTGCGGGCAATTTGTACAAAATACCACCTACCGTTACATGACGCTCTTGCATAGCCTCAAGCAAAGCAGCTTGCGTTTTGGGCGGTGTACGATTAATTTCATCTGCCAAAATAATATTCGAAAATAAAGGTCCTTTTATAAATTTAAAACTTCGATGTTCGTCCAAAATTTCTGCACCTGTAATATCGCTCGGCATCAAATCGGGTGTAAACTGAATTCGCTTAAAATTTAAATCCAATACCTCGGCAATCGTATTTACCAATAAAGTTTTTGCCAAGCCTGGCACACCTACTAAGAGGCTATGACCATTGCATAAAATAGATATGATAATCCCTTCTATTACCTCATGCTGACCTACAATAACTTGCCCAATTGCCGATTTTAATTCAGCGAATTTATCTTGTAAGCCTTTTGCGGCTTCAACGTCGTTTGCGTACATATCTTTTCTTCTTTGTTAGTGGTTAATTAATTTTTTGCTTGAATATGGCTAATCCATTTTGTCACCGATTCGCATGATTTAAATTCCTCAGCTACCATTATATAAAAAGTAGGAATTTTTTCTTCAATCCACTTTTGCAAATACTCATTTTGCTTTTCAGCTAAAGCTACTTGTTGAATTTTACTATAATCATCGTTCAAATTAGCTTTATGTGGCTCAGTTCTATTTTTCAAATAGATAAACCTTACCAATCTATCGCCTCCCGGATCGGTAAACGATGTAGGTTGGGAATAAGTACCTGGCTTCATATCATTGATGAGCAATGCAATAGCAGGATCTAAATCTTCTGTTTGCACCAAAGATCCATTTGTTTGTGGATTGGTAAACATACCGCCTGTTATTTTGGTTGCTTCATCATACGTGAATTTGCCTACTGCTTCTGAAAATTGCATTTTTCCTGCCATAATTATCGAACGCACGCTATCTGCTTTCGCCTCAGCTTCTTTCACCATATCATTTGTAATTAATGGCTTTATCAATATGTGACGCAATTTAGCCTTCTCTCCTTGCCTGTTCATCATTTGTACAATGTGAAAACCAAATTTAGTTTTAACCACAGGTGATATTTCTCCATTTTGTAAACGAAATGCTGCCGCCGCAAATTCGGGTACCAATTCATCACGACCCATAATACCTAAATCGCCACCATTATCTTTACTGCCAGGGTCTTCGCTGTATACGCCCGCCATAATATCGAACGCTGATGTACCACTTATAATGTCATTTCGTATCCCATCCAATTTTTCTTTGGCATAATCTTCAACATCTTTATTGATCGCTGGTTTAAACACAATTTGTCCGACCTCTACCATAGATGGGTAATAAGGTAAACTATCTTTAGGCACCTTATCGTAAAAAACACGTACCTCTTGTGGAGTTATTTTTATATTCGACATAATCTGTCCCTGCATACGCTGCGCCGTTAATTGGTCGCGAAACAAATTCCGATACTCATCCTTTAATTGATAAATAGTTTTTCCAGCCATCTCTTCTAGTCTTTCCTCTGAACCGTATTGGCTTACGAAATATCGAATCCGATTATCTAAAGCGCCTTCAATTTCTTCATCCGATACAATTACGCTATCGCGTCCTGCTTGCTCTACCAGTATTTTTTGGCTCATGTAATCCTCAATCAACTTGCATTTTTCTGTTTCTTTCAAGTCTGGATTGTCTCTCTTGAAATCAGCAAACGCCATTTCAATTTCCGAATGAAGTATAATTTTATCGCCAACAATGGCGGCAATTTTATCCAAGTTCTCTGGTTGTGCTTGCGCGTCGAACTTCACTGCAATCATACACAACAGTAACAAGCAACTTATATAAACCGTTTTTTTCATAAAGGCGCAATTTACGCACAAAAGCAATAGGGCTTGGTTTTGTGTTGAATCATTTAACAAACATTTTCATTATTAGCTTATTTTGCTACCTTATTAACAGAATCCCAAAAATTACAAGGGCGGCACACAGGCTATTCGTTGCAATACATCTACTGTCTATGGCTTACTCCTGGGCAAAAGCTTTCATTTTGCTAGCTAGCATGTAATATCCATTTGATTTTCAATCTAAACCCATCTTTGATTGCCAAATAAAACTTAGAATTGAAAATCTTATCCCGAATGAAGTCATCATCGGGAATGTATGCCGATAGAAAATATGTTAAGAACAGTTGAGTTTAGGAAATTTGCCTATTACATATTTTTTTTCGGTATAATTTTACCCCCTACGAATGAAATTAAAACCTTCCATTAATGCAAAATTTGCTTGGCAAGAAAACGCCCAACAATGGTTCGAAGAGCATCAATACGCAACGGACTTTGTTGCTCTGCGCTTGAAGAAAAATATTCCAGCTGCTTGGATTGAGCATTTGCAAGGCAAGCAACAAGTGAAAGATAAATTGCCAAGTTTTGTAAAGAATCCATTGGTTAGATTTCCACCTTCACTGAATCTTGAGCAATCGTCGTCCGAAAGATGTGCCATTTACAAAGCAAGTTTGTTTAAAGGTGAGTCGTTTTTAGATATGACCACAGGTTTTGGCATTGACTCATTTTACTTGGCAAAAAATTTCAATACGGCCGTTCTCATCGAACAAAATATGAATTTAGCCGAATTGGTTGCACACAATTTTGCTGTACTAGGTTGTTTTCATGTAGATATCGAAGCTGGAGAAGATTCAATTTCATTCCTGAAAAACAATCATCAAACATTTTCATTGATTTATCTTGATCCTGCACGTCGAAATGAAACTGGAAAAAAAACGATTCAATTTGTCGATTGCGAACCTGATATAAGTTTACACCTTAATTTACTTTTTCAACATAGCGATTGCATATTACTAAAAGCGTCACCTATGCATGATATTGAGCAAGCGCTGAAAGAGTTGCAATATCTTGTACAAGAAATACACATTGTAAGTCTTGCCAATGAATGCAAAGAATTACTATTTGTGCTAAGAAATGAAATTAATAACAATCCTATTTTACATGCTGTTCATTTAATTGGCGATGAACAATCCGTCTTTTCTTTTTACAAAAATGAGGAATTGAATTGCGTAATTAACTATACAGAACCACAGTTATTTTTGTTTGAACCCAATAGTAGTTTACTCAAAGCAGGTGCGTTTAAATCTGTTGCCGCGAACTTGGGATTACATAAATTGCATCAGCATTCGCATCTTTATACTGCCAATGATGCTATGCCATATTTTCCAGGTAGAAGATTTTCTATTGAAGGAATTAGTAAAGTAGATAAAAAAAGTATCCATCAATTTTTACCCGATGGTAAAGCCAATATCACCCTCAGAAACTTCCCAAGTACTGTAGCCGATTTAAGAAAAAAATTAGATATACACGATGGTGGCGAAGTCTATATTTTCGCGACAACCTTACACGACAACAGCAAAGTACTTATTGTTTGTAAAAAAGTAATACACATATGATTATCAATTTAGATCCAACTTTTATTACCAATCAAAACTTGCAATTGAAAATCTTATCCCGATAGAAGTCATCATCGGGAATATATGCCGATTGAAAATAGGTCAAGAAGAATTGAATTTGCTAAAATTGGTCTGTCATAGATTTCATTTCGGTATAAATTAGCAATCATTTTTATTCTCTCATGATTTATAAAAAATCAGCAAGGGTATAAATTCCACCTTTTACATGATACGCATTTTCAAACCCAAATTCCTCCTTTGCAATTTCTAAGGCGGCCAAACTTCTCATACCTGCATGGCAAATAAAAATGCTAGGGTTGTGCT
>JBIIJE010000158.1:0-4855 GCA_044234005.1 Chitinophagaceae bacterium
ATATTGTACGCATCATGCTTATGCTGAAAGTGAAAAATTTTGTGTATGGCAATAGCGGCATTAGTTTGGAAGTGGTACAAAGGCTGGTTGCATTTTATAACCAAAATATTTTACCAGTTGTTTACCAACTGGGCTCATTGGGCGCGAGCGGCGATTTGGCACCTTTGGCGCATTTGAGTTTACCGCTACTCAATCGTGGTGAAGTATATATGGATGGTGTAAAACATCAAGCTCGTGAACTAAGCTTCGAACCTTTGAAGTTGCAAAGCAAAGAAGGCTTAGCGTTGTTGAATGGTACCCAATTCATGAGCAGCTATGCTGTGTGGTGCTTGCTAAAAATAAAAAAGTTATTGGCCTGGGCAGATGTAATTGCTGCTATTTCTTTCGAAGCATTTGATGCAACCTTAGAACCTTTTACCCCTCATATTCATCAAGTACGTTTGCATGAAGGACAGCAAGCTGTCGCAAAAAATATGCTCCGCATTTTGCAAGGCAGCGAAATAGCAACTCGCAAAAAATCACAAGTACAAGATCCTTATAGTTTTAGATGTATACCTCAGGTACATGGCGCCACACTAGATGCTGTAAATCATGTCATAAAAATTGTTGAACAAGAAATAAATGCCGTAACAGATAATCCATTAATTTTTCCTGATGAAGATTTGATATTGAGTGGTGGTAATTTTCATGGTCAGCCACTAGCCATTAACTTAGATTATTTAGCCATAGCCTTAGCCGAAATAGGTAATATTTCAGAACGACGTACTTATTTACTCATTAGCGGACAAAGAGGATTACCGCCATTTTTAGCTGCTAGTGCTGGTTTGGATAGTGGCTTAATGATTGCACAATATACCGCTGCGAGTATTGTAAGTAAAAACAAACAGCTTTGCACGCCTGCCAGTGTGGATAGTATTGTAAGCAGCAATGGACAAGAAGATCATGTTAGCATGGGCGCGAATGCAGCAACAAAATTATACGATGTAGTAAATAATGTTGAGCGTATATTAGCTATTGAACTGTTGAATGCAACACAAGGCCTTGCTTTTAGAAAGCCTAATAAGTCATCTGTTTATATTGAAAATTTACTTACGGCTTATCGCAATCAAGTGTCATTTATGCAACACGATAGAATTGTTCATGATGATATTATGAAAAGCATTGCTTTCATGAATCATTACGAACTTTAATTTGAAAATGGGTTCGACGAATCTTGCTTATTTTAATTTTCTTAAAATATTTCGTGGTATCGCATTTTCGTTCACGAGTAAAGCTGTTGTTTTGTATTTAAAAAAAGCTTTAGATACATATAAATATCCTTTGTAGTCGTTCTTTTCGCCCCAGCTATTTTTTACCATGTAATATTCTTTACCGTTTTGATCTTTAGCTAAGCCTACAATATGCATTCCATGATCATCGGTGGTTGAATAATTATCAAATGCTTCTTCACGTATTTCGGGTGTGATGTTTCTTTCTGTTTGTGGCCCATCAAACATTTTTTTCAATTCATCAGCCTCCATATCTTCAGGCTCTTTCTCTGGCACTATAGCCACTCCATTTTTCCAGCTAAAATATTTTTCGCTTACATCGGTTGCCCATGCTACCGTATATCCACTATTTAAAGCGTTATCAACAATCTCTGTCATTTCATCCATAGGAACATTCCATACACTTTCTAAACTCCAGTTATCTGGTACCATAAGCAAGGTTGGCTTATAAAATGGTGCATAGGTATAAGAAGATAATTCAAGATAGTTTTGTTCTTCTAAACCTACTACTTCACTAGCAAAAGTGAGTGGCGTATATTCCTTACCTTGCCATGTAAACTTTTCAGGCGCCTTGCCTAAATACGCATCTAAAGCGGCTGTAAAAGCAGGTAGCCAATTTTTAGTGAGTTTGCCATTTTTATTCTCCACGATGCCTTTTAGCATGCCTTCCAACGCGGCTTGCATTTCGCCAAATTTATTCTTGCTTGTTCCGTAATTTAATCCTGTATAAACCTCGTAAGGCACTGCGCCATACTTCCTATAAATATTTACTACATCATGTAATTCAGCGCCATCACCCCAGCCAATATTACCATGCATACGCACATAATTTTTGGCTCGCTCAATATAGCCGCATCTAGCAGTATATATTTCTGAAATATCTACAAAGGTTTTCCCACCTCTTAGCATTTCACTTTCTAAAAATGAATTACCTGAGTAACTCCAACAAGTACCTGAACTTCCTTGATTTTTTACGGGTGAATCCTCTAAATCTATGACATTGGTAAACTTAAATTTTTTGGCACTATCCGATTTATTGGCGTCTAATGATTTTACTAAATTGTCTTGTGCTTGTAAACTACCTATCAACGATATGGTCAATAAGGTACTAATGATTTTTTTCATGTATTATAAATATATTAAAATTTAATGCTGTCGAAAATATGAATTTATTGAAACCGCTGGTTTAATTTTTTGTACCTAAATAACTATATTTTTTTCCGTACTCCATCATTTGTTGAAAGAATGATTCAGGGTATTCAATTCTTACATCTACTATTTTGTTATTCACTACAATTGGAGTTAAGCGAGGTTGAATAAAACCACGATACGGCTTGATGCCTAATGTACTATATCTGTCCAATATTTCTTTATGTAAATCTTGATCAACCTTCACGCCATAGTTTTCTACCAAATCCTGTCCTGCCTTAAAATCGCCTTCTGATTTTATACGTTGTATTTCGCGTAGTAAATCACCAAACAATGCACGCAACTTGTTATAATCATTGATTTGAACATAGGTCTTGTTATCTCGTTTTACAAATTCAATTACATTTTCTGCTTTTCCTTTTTCATATACCCATTTGGCGTTCAGCTGCCGATTGCGCATATGTGCTTCTTCTATTTCATCACCTAGTTTAATTCGCGTTAATTGCGTCATCAATCCATTCATAATATAACTATCATATTCAGCTTTACCCACCTCAAGAGAAGGCATTACACCAATATCAACTAATTTATTATCGAGTATATAATACAATGCTACTAAGTCTGCACGAGCTTCTTCAAGACAACTTGCATAATTTTTTAAGGTCTTATCAGTTGTTTCTACACCTGGATTAATTTGACCTGATGCATGTCCAATACACTCATGCATATCTGTATGCAGATCTGATGCTAATGCGCCATGTTGTTTCATTCTGTTTTTTACTTCATCGTTTAAGCCAAACTCATCTAAGGTGCCTTTTACCGCAGTGGCTATATTATAGCTAGTAACAATATTACTGAGTGATACCGATTTACTTCCGTGATCTCTTCTTATCCAATCGGCATTCGGCAAATTAATACCAATTGCTGTAGTTGGCGCTAAATCACCACTTTCAACCACTACATTAATTGCTTTGGCAATGATTCCTTTTACCTCCTTCTTTTTATGGTTTGGCATCAAGGGTGAGTTATCTTCAAACCATTGTGCCTCTTTCGCAATCGCGGAAATTCGTTTAGTCGCTTCTACATCTTTAATACTTACATAAGCTTCATAACTTCCTTTTTTACCTATTGCATCTAAATACACTTCTATAAATCCATTAATGCCATCTATTTTACTCTCCGTATCTTTTACCCAAGCTATGCTGTATTCATCAAACGTTTTTAGGTTGCCTGTTTTTAAATATTTTACCAATAAATCTATGGTTTTCTTTTGTTGCGCATTTTCCGCTACAGTTGAGGCTTTGCTCAACCAAAAACAAATTTTATCAATTGCCTTACCATACATACCGCCGCTTTTCCATACCAGCTCTTGTACCTTGCCATTTTGCTTCACCACTTTACTGTTTAATCCCCAACTAGGTGCATTGCCTGTTGTAGGCATTTTATCGTAAAATGCTTCTACTTCTTTTTGCGTTACGCCTTCGTAAAAATTGTTGCTAGAAGATACAACATTATCAACACCAGAACGCAAATCGACACACTTAGGTTCTATACTCAAATCATAAATCAAGGGTTGAATGCGAGTCCAAAATGCTTCTACAGTCTCTGTTTTTGTTTTAGGCAATTTAGTTGCGTCGCTGTTCAGCAAATACTTTTTAAACAAATTAGCATCACATTCAGGTATAAATTTTTCGTTACCATAATGATGATGATTGCCATTGCTAAACCAAAATCTACCGCAATATTCTTCAAAGGTTTTCCATTCTTTGTCTCTTCTATCACCTTTATAAGTTCCGTAAATAGCTTCAAGTGTTTTACGAATCAAGATACCATTTTTACTTTTTTGATCGTAAATTATATCTCTTCCACATAATGCGGCTTCATACAAATAGTAAACAAGCTCCTTTTCTTTTGGTGTTAAATCTTCAAAACCGGGCACACGATAACGCAGGACTTGCAAATCTGCAAATGATTCCGCTGTTACATTGTATTCGTTGGCACGCTTTAAGATAGTACTTTTCGATTGTGCCATACCATACTGAGTACTCAATAAAGTAAGTGCTGAAATGGATAAGAGTGTTTTTAGTTTCATATATTTTGATGTCTAAAAAATTTTTGTAAATATAGTAAAATACTTAGGTTGTAACTACCTCTCTTACTTGTTTATACATTCTTAGGCGCTCTTTGTTTTTCCTCCTTGGCGCCCGTTGCTCGTCGGCGCATACCCTGCACACTCGTCTTACCCTAACGATGTATAATGGCAAATACCAAAGTACGAGAATCTCGTTGTACATAAGAGATTTCATCATAGTTCGGAAATTTTGACAAAGTTTTTGAAACGAAATGTAGACTGCTCCATATGGATAAATTGTAGCAAATGAGTATCTCTCTCCCCATTGTATAAATGCATCTAGTTGCATCGTGTATGCCTTGGGAAA
>JBIIJE010000188.1:0-4755 GCA_044234005.1 Chitinophagaceae bacterium
ACCCGTCACCGCACTCCAACTACATGTTGTTGTATTGAAAGTAGAGGTTTGATAACAAGTCGTTGTTGGTTGTGTAGGTTGTGTACCTGTTACATCCCATGAACATGTAGTTGTATTGAAAGAAGCTGTCTCATAACAAGCTAATCCCGTTGGAGCAGCAGGCTGTGTACCTGTTACATCCCAAACACATGTAGTTGTATTGAATGACGCTGTCTCATAACAAGCCAAGGTTGGTTGTGCAGGTTGTGTTCCTGTTACATCCCATGAACATGTAGTTGCATTGAATGACGATGTCTCATAACAAGCTAATCCCGTTGGAGCAGCAGGTTGTGTACCTGTTACATCCCATGAACATGTAGTTGTATTGAAAGAAGCTGTCTCATAACAAGCTAATGTTGGTTGTGTAGGTTGTGTACCTGTTACATCCCATGAACATGTAGTTGCATTGAATGACGATGTCTCATAACAAGCTAATCCCGTTGGAGCAGCAGGTTGTGTACCTGTTACATCCCAAACACATGTAGTTGTATTGAAAGAAGCTGCCTGATAACAAGCCAAGGTTGGTTGTGCAGGTTGTGTTCCTGTAATATCATACTGACAATTAGCAGCATTCCAAGTCGATGTTTCATAACAAGCTAAATTTGTTGGTGCGGGGTTTTGCACACAAATTACATAATTCCCCGAAAAATAAGTATTGTTTTGGTTTGTTGCGCTCGAAGTAGTACTTCCATAACTACCCGCTACTTGCAACACATTATTAAGATATAATTGATTGCATGAGGCGTTGTTATCCACTCGTACCGTTGATCCGGATGCTACACTCAAATCGCCGCTCAAAGCTGCACTGGATGATGGGTAACCAAGCGACAACTCTGCACCAGTAATTACTGAAACGTTTACTGCTACATCTGAACCGGAAAGTAAAAAATTATCTTGAATAACACAGTTTAGATTACCGTTCATGATTGCTTCATAAGATCCACTTCCAAGTAAACCTACAGTACCAACAGTTAAAGTAGCTGCAGTTGCTGAACTATTGGTTACAATAGCGCCCGGGGTCGCCGGATTGGAGGATGAGAAACCATTTTGAAGCTCGCCGATTGTTTGGCTAAAGCCATTCAGATCAAATATTCCACCATTATAGATAACAAAGCTTGTAATAGCCGGCAAAGCGTTGGCAATGCCGATTTTTAATGTGCCTTTTGTTATTTCAATAGCACCAGCGGTAAAATTACTGACACCGGAAAGCGTCAGTGTTGAGGTACCGGTTTTACGAAGCTGATTGGAAGTGGTAGAACCACTCAACTTACCCGCATAAGTGGTACTCGTTGCGCCGTTAACTGTAAGACTACCACTTGTGGCGGTAATGATACCTGTACTCGCTCCGCTGAGTGAGCCCGTTGTTAGACTGCGAATTCCCCTGCTGAGTGTTCCGTTGACGGTCAGCGAAGATACGGTCACATTGGCTGATAAGCTAACAAAATGCCCTGCGGCGATAACGACATCATCACCTGCAACGGGAACGCCGGAAGGTGACCAAGTGGCCGCTGTGCCCCAGCTCGCCGAGCCGGTAGAGGTTTTAAGAACCGCATACGCTGCCGAGTTTCCTAGGAGCAGAAAGACCGCTAGCAGGAGCAACCTCGAGCCGTGTCTAATCGTACTTGTTTGTTTATTTTTGTACATTTAAATTTTTTTTTAAATTGAATAATTATTGAGATTAAAAAGTTTTCCTCTGTAATTTATAGCTTACAGTTGCTTTATTTGGCTTTACATCTTCATATTTAATTAAATTAATTTTTTTAGGTTTACCAATAAATTTAAACTATCAATTGAAATCATGTCTGTCTAAACTTTAAGTTTCTAAAGATTCAAACAAAGATGAACACGCAAAAGTAAGAGAATTAAATCAAATTTTCCAATTAATAGCATTTTTTTTGTGTTATTATAAGAGTATAATATTATAAAAAATTAATATACATTTTTTTTATCTATCTAAAGAAGAAGCTTTTTCATACTTACGAAGGTTCTGCATCTCTGTAGCAGAAAATCCTTTCTTGGTATACCATTAGGTAAAGGCAAGTAGGTCAAATTCGATGAGGGAGTTTCGAATTTTCCTTGACCGTTGTTTTTCTCAAACCAAGCCTATACTCACACTCAATGCATGTACAACATCGCCTTGTATTTATCTAACGAAGATATTAGACAATTAATTTCAATTTTACCAAATCCGAATTTCCCTATTGATTCTTCTCGAATTTATTGTTTCAAACCTGTTGCTGAAAATTAAGAAGGCTGTAAAGACAGTATTACAAAAAGTATAGATGTGCAACAAACACTGACTGAGGTATTCATTTCTTCTGCATTTAGCGACGACGGTGGTGTTTTAAATGATTTTATTGCTATCAAAAGCAATTCAATTGAAAGCTTTGATAGCGCATATACAACCGTTGGCAGCAAGCAGTTTGCGCGGTTCAAGAAGATGAGAACAATTTGAATTAATTCTTTAACTGTAGAAATTATAATTATAGAAAGTCACGATAAAAATTCAACTGATATTACTGAAATACTCTTGGCATCAAACTGATATTACTTAACTAACAGCAGATAAGTTATTTAGAATTTGATTTATTAAAATTAAATCATGAAATAAATTATTAAGGAAATAAATTATTAAGGAAATTTAGAATTATTGTACTGTGTTTGACAAACAAAACAACAGAAACAACTTTGAGACAAACACATGAAACATTTTCAATTGTTGGTTTTACTGAAACACACCAACGACAAACTGATATTACTGAAAGCCTAATTAAAAATAAACTTGAAATTATTCAACATAGAACAGAAAACAGAATTATAAATTCTGCCTGCTGCCAACACCGCCTAAGCGCAATGCGGGCATCCTACTTTTTTAAACTTTTGGAATTCTAATTTTCTTTTCTACTTTTACCAAGTGAATATTCTCCGTTTTCCCGCACTGCGCCTAAGGCGGAAAACGCTATAAGTATATGAAGTCTGCACTACATTTTGACTACACCGACCTGCCGTTCAACAATAAGGAGAGCGCCGGTTTCCCGATTTTCGTGTACTGTGAACAGAAAACCGATCTCATTTTGACGCCCCATCGGTTTGACTTTTACAGTTTTGGAATTTTGCTCGAAGGTGACATCGAAATAACGGTAGGCGTAAGGACATACCGGGTAACCATGCACGATGCAATTTGTATTGGTCCCGGTCTCATTCGTTGTTGGCGCAAGTTGCATGCCCCGATCAAATTATTGATTGTTTTTTTCGAGGATTCCTTCTTCCATAACAATGATTTGCCGGTAAACATGGGGGCACGATTCGCCTTTTTTCAATTCAACGCCGTCAATGTTTTCAAACTAAGCCCGCTCGCAGTGCAGATAATTAAACATGAACTGGAAATCTTACAATTAGATACTCAGGCGCGGAATGCCAGGATTGCCGCAGCCCGGTTGCGGCTGGTGCTGGAGCATCTGCACGCCGCCGCCCCCCCCCCCCCAATGAGAAAAAATACCATTCCGGTAATACCAACGCCTTTCTGGAATTGCTGCATGAACACTATCTGAATTGGCATAACGTGCAACAATATGCCGATCATTTGTTCTTATCCGCCAAATATCTGTCAAAATTGGTGTCGGATGAGTTAGGACATCCGCCAAAATACTGGATCAACAACCTGCTGAAACTCGAGGCTCAGAGCCGTCTGATACAAACTGATCAATCCATTAAAGGAATAGCGAACGAGCTCGGGTACGGGGATGTGTACCTGTTCTCGAAAGCATTCAAAAGGCTTTGCGGTTGCTCGCCCGGCCAATTCAGAAAGCGAAATTTTTACTAAAAATAGAGAAAAGGACAAATGCTTGATATCGTTATCAAAGTACACCACCACGCACAAGTCGCCAGTCAAATAAGTGGCGTCCGCAATAAGGTGGGCCTGCTGTAGAAGCCGGATATTGAAAGTCGGGGCCTTGCGCTAATAGTCCCAAAACAGACGCTTTAGGGTGGACTGGCTTTGGCCGCTTTCCTGCGCCAGGTAGCGAGGCGTTTGCCGCTCCACCAGCCATTTGTAGAATCAAATACGACCACTGGAACGCTTAACAGCCTTGTTTTAATGGTTGAACAAGAGCCCGCAAGACTTGCATTTGAACCGCTGTTTACTGTTCTGAAAATCCCACTGGATCGCTTCAAAACTGCCGCTGACCAACAAGATTTATTTTGACATGACGCAAAAATGAAACGAGTTTCAATTATTCATTGAAACTCGTTCATTGTCAAAATCTTACAATGGTTTTACCAACTATTTTTGACCATTATTCCTAATTGTTTACTACCTTAAAAAGCTTGATAACTTTACGTTGTTCACCGTGAATGGCCTCTACAAAGTAAATTCCAGCTTTGTAATCCATTCCAAGTTCAACCATTGCACCGGCGTAAAGGTTTTGTTTTACTTCTACAATACGGCCGCTTATATCTACAATCTTCAATGTGACCTTTTCATCAGTGTTGTTGCTCTCTATTTTCAATCTAAACATGGATGGGCTTGGATTTCCAAGAACTTTTACATCAAAGTTATTGGGTAGTTCCATTGCGGAGCCCAGCTCAGAGGATGCCTTTAGACCGCTGCCCACGGTGAGTACACCCGTGGCATATGAGTCGAAATAGGTATCGTTCTGCGTAGTTGCCAAGGAAGCGGTGCTGCCGTAGGTGCCGGAGCTCTGAGGCGTAGCTCCA
>JBIIJE010000007.1:0-48783 GCA_044234005.1 Chitinophagaceae bacterium
TCATGCCCGTTAATAAATATATGCAAGTGATTAATCCCATTAAGGGAATTAGTGAAAATTGTTTTATGAACGCTAAGACAGCAAGTAGTATCATGATGAGCCAAAAAATAATGAGTGAAACACTCGGTGTGAGTACTTTGATTCTTTCCCAAGTTGTAATGCTTGCTTGAGAATTATCAACATCAGCCAAACTAAATAGGTTGCTGAAGTAGTCTGGAAACAAGATTTGAACCATGACTATGACTAAAGTAAGTGAAATAGGAAAAATGAATTTACTATTGATAAAAGGCAAATGAAATCGGCCAGCTACTTTTTCACGACGCGGTAAAAGTAAAACACCTCCGCAAACTAATACGAAGGCAAATAGGGTAGCGATGCTTGTAAAATCTAATACAAAATTTTTATCGGTGAAAAGAATTGGAACACCTACAACAATACCTGTAATAAGCGTTGACACTGAAGGTGTCTTAAACCTAGGATGTATTTTTTGAAATGCTTTAGGTAATAATCCATCGCGACTCATACTCATCCAAATGCGTGGTTGCCCCATTTGAAATACGAGTAATACACTAGTCATAGCAATTACAGCTACAATAGAAACGGCCAATTGCATCCAACCAATATTGAGATTTTCTTTTTCAAAAATAAATGCCAGTGGATCTCCAATACCATCGAATTTTTTGTAGTGTACGGTGCCAGTGAGTACTAGCGTCAGTAAAATATAAATGATGGTACAAATAATCAAAGACCAAATCATGCCTCTAGGTAAATCACGCTGAGGATTTTTACTCTCTTCAGCCAATACACTTACAGCATCAAAACCAATATAGGCAAAGAATACACCACTCACTGCAAGCATAACACCGCCAAATCCATTGGGCATAAAAGATTTAGTTCCAAGTTCGTTTATAGGTAGCCAATTATGAGTTAAATCATTAGCGAAAACAAAGTAGGCGCCTACGAAAATAACCAAGGCTACAACCGCAAGTTTAAGTACGACCATTACATTGCTAAAATTTTTACTCTCTTTTACGCCTCTAAAAACAAGATAAGTGATTAAGATATTGATGATAAACGCGGGTAAATCAAAAATGATCTTTAATGACCCTAGTTGTGGAGCTAGTTGCCAAGCTGATAACAATTCTTGATTCGTGCTATTGTTGTGAAAGGCTAACTTAGCTTCACGATAACTTGTACATAAATAGGTAGGCAAATGAATATTACATTTTTGAAGAAAAGAAGTAAAATAATCACTCCAACTAAATGCAACATATATATTTCCAATTGAATACTCCATGATTAAAGCCCATCCTATAATCCAAGCAAACATTTCTCCGAAGCTTGCATAGGCGTAGGTATAGGCACTACCTGCAACTGGAATTCTACTAGCAAATTCGGAGTAACAAAAAGCAGTAAAAGCGCAGGCAATGGCTGTGATTACAAAAAGAATTACCACGCCTGGTCCTCCATTAAAAACGGCGCCTGCTAAGCTGCTAAAACTGCCAGCACCCAGAATGGCAGCGATGCCAAAAAAGGTAAGATCGCGTACGTTTAATTCTTTCTTTAAAGAAAGATGCTCATGTTCTGCAATACCCAATTTGTTATCATGTAAGATGTCTTCAATGGGCTTAGTCCTAAAAAGCTTCTTCATATTAAAATTTAATTATAAGAGGCTAAAGTAATCGATTAATTGTTATCTCTCTAACACAAAAGTGCCATTTCGTTTATTCGTGCAACATTTTACATTTGTTTTCATAAACATGTGAATGAAATCAATTTTACAAATAACTTTTCTTTTGCCGACTTTTAGAGTTTGTGTCGCACAAGAATTAAAGAACTCGAATGAGATGTAGCGTTATTGAAGCAAAATTTTAATCGAGTAGTTAAAGCAATTTTCGCATCACTCGCTCAATCACTTGAGGTTTGCCTAATGTGTAAAAATGGATAACTGGAGTTCCACTTGCTAAAAGCTCTTTGGCTTGCATGAGCAACCATTCTTCTCCAACCAATTCGGCATCTTTGTCATTTTTAGTTTTCATCATTTCAATCGCTAAATCATTGGGTATGTCCACATTAAATGTAGAAGGTACTATGCTAAGTTGCTTTTTCGAAGTAATTGGTTTTAAGCCAGGAATAATTGGCACTTCAATTTTTATTTCTCTACAACGTGAGACAAAGCGTTTAAATTTCTCATTGTCAAAAAACATTTGCGTGGTGATATAATCAGCGCCTGCATCAATCTTATTTTTTAAGTGCATTAAATCTACATCTGGGTTGGGGCTTTCAGCATGTTTTTCTGGATATCCGGCAACACCAATGCAAAAGTCAGTATTTACGCCTGATTCAATCTCTTCTTCCACATAAACTCCACGATTTAATTTTTCGATTTGTTTTACCAAATCAATTGCAAAATTGTGACCATCAGGTTCTGGGGAAAAATATTTTTCATTTTTAGGTGCATCACCTCGCAAGGCAAGTACATTATCAATGCCTAAAAAGTTTAAATCAATTAACGCATTCTCTGTTTCATCTTTTGAGAATCCTCCACAAATTAAATGTGGCACTGCATCTACTTTATAGTGATTCATAAGTGCTGCACAAATACCTACTGTACCAGGTCGTTTTCGAATATCAATTTTGTTGAAGGATCCGTCAAGATTTTTTTTAAATATTTGTTCGGATCGATGATAGGTTACATTAATAAAGGAAGGTTTATGTTCCATTAATGGGTCTAGCACATTAAAGATGGAATCTATGCTTTTGCCCTTGACAGGCGGAAGTATTTCAAAAGAAAATAATGTTTTTGATTTCGCTTGCCGAATATGTTCTGTAACTTTCATGATATGTCGCAAAGTTATACTGCGTCGTCAATTTTCAAAACAGAATTTTAGATTACGTTATTTACAATATTTTCAATCGGCATCCGATGCTGAAATGAACGGGCTAAAGTAATTTCATCTGCATATTCGAGCTCGCCTCCAAATGCTACCCCGCGCGAGAGTATTGTAATTTTTAATGAAGAAGGTTGAACTTTCTTCGATATGAAATAAGTGGTTGTATCACCTTCCATCGTGGGATTTAAAGCCATAATAAGCTCGTCAACGCCTTCTCCCACTCGTTGCAAAAGGCTCTTAATTTCAATGTTTTCTGGACCAATACCATCTAAAGGTGATATAAGCCCTCCTAATATATGATAAACTCCACTATATTGCTGTGTGGCTTCAATGGCCATTACATCTCTAATGGTTTCTACAACACAAATTTGATTTTTTTTGCGTGTAGGGTCATTGCATATTTTACAAGTTTCTGAATCTGCTACATTATGACAAGTTTTGCAAAATTGAATTTTTTCTCGCATTTGTTGTATGGTATGGCTAAATTTTTCAACCAAATGAGTCTCCTGCTTCAGTAAATGCAATACTAAACGTAAGGCAGTCTTTTTGCCAATGCCTGGCAAACGTGAAAATTCGTTTACCGCATCTTCGATAAGTGATGAAGAAAAAATCATAAAATAAAAATCAAGTCAGCAAATCTAGTTCAAACAAAGTATGAATTTAAAAGGACTTCGTTCGGGTGCGGCTAAAACCTTTTTGATTGAAACAATATCTCTAGAAACGCTCGCTGTATGTGTATCGAGCATTTCAGAGAATTTAGCTTGAGAAAAGTTCATTTGTAATGATTCGAAATAAATAGCCATTAAATCGCGTTCCTCTTCTTTGCATAAAAAAGAATCATAAGCGAGTAAATCTGATTTTTTACGGTTAGACATTTCTATTAGTGGTTTTTTTTGGATTTATAGTTGTTCAAATTATTGCCGCATCCACATCCTTTTTTTATCTTACAGCTTTCTAACATAAGAAGTGAAAAAGCCATTAAGGTGAATAATAAAAAATATTTTCGCGTCATAATTATCTGCACTAATATGTAAATATATATATTTTGCATAAAAATTGAACAAAGCACTAAAAATATTAATATCTCCTCTCGACTGGGGGTTGGGGCATACCACACGTTGTATTCCAATTATTGCTTATTTAAGAGAGCAAGGCGCAGAAGTAATTATTGCAGCGAATGATCGGAGTATTAATCTTTTACGCGAGGAGTTTTCTGATATAAGATGTGTAAGTCTTAGAGGCTATGAAATTACTTATTCAAAGCATTCTTGGGCATTGCCCATTAAATTATTCTTTCAACTTCCGAAAATAATTAATCGCATTATTGGCGAACATTATTGGTTGAAAAAATTTGTTAAGTTAGAGGAGATTGATTTTGTAATTTCAGATAATCGATATGGGATGTATTCCACAAAAGTGCCAAGTATATTTTTAACACATCAGCTTCAAATTCAAGTACCTCAGTCGAAGATATTGTTCAAAATCGTTCGAGCCATCAATTTCTTCTTTATCAAAAAATTTGCACAATGCTGGATCGTTGATTATCTTGATATTCGTATGGCGGGTGTATTATCTGAGAATACAAATTTGTCCATCTGCCAATACATAGGCAATCTATCTCGTTTCGAAAAGCAGAAGGTAACGTCTTATACGTGGGACTTAGTTTGTATTCTGTCGGGGCCAGAACCACAGCGCACTTTATTAGAGAAAGCTTTAATTAATCAGACTAAGGGTTTATTGCTGAAGGTACTTATTGTAAGAGGATTGCCTGGAGAAACAGAACAACATCTTGAGTCGAATGTCGAAATTGTGAATCATGTACCTTCTTATGATTTGGAAATAATTTTACAGCATGCGAAAGTTATAATCACCCGAAGTGGTTACTCCACAGTCATGGATTTGATTAAATTAAATAGACATGCAATTATAATTCCTACACCGGGACAAACAGAGCAGGAATATCTTGGCAAATATTTACATGATAAAAAATGGATGATGGCTGTGCATCAAGATGGAATAAACGTTACAAATGCAATAAAAGAATTTGAACAATTTGCTTTTGATGCTTATCCAAATTTTAATTTTGAGCTCTTTAAGAGTGTTTTAGATAAACTGTAAACAAAAGGGAATTTTTCAAACCGTATTCTTAAAATTAATCCTCCTTTTGTTTAGTGAATTTAACCTATTATAGTTTCTCAAGAACAATCACAATTTTATTAAAATCAGCTGCAGCATTGATGACCTTGCGATAATTCTCAAATTCACTTTTTTGTGTAAAGTTGTAATTATAAATTTCAAAAACTTTTACTTCTAATACTTGATTATTTAATCTGTATTCTGAAGTGAATTTGCAATTTTCTATACCACCAATCATATGTGTTACATTCATGTTTAGCTTGTCTAAATTTTTTACAGTATAGCCAGCAGGTATATTTACTTTTAAAATTCTGCTGTACTGATGCGCATTCGGAATTTCTATGTCAAATTGTCTTTCTTTTTCTTGATACATTTCAGATTGTGGTCCAATCAATTCGCCAATTTTAAATAAATATTTATTGCCCACATGCTCTAATAAATTAGCAGCATGTATATTGGCACTAATTATTAGTGGTTTGCCTTCTGTGATAGACGTAAAGGAGTTGTTTTCGAACTTGTAATCAAGATACTTCTCTTCTTTTTCTCCAATGCGAAGAATTTGTTTAGTGAACTCTTCTCTTTTTTCACCATCCAAATAGACAAAGGCTGGCATTATTTCTATCGCATTATAACCTTTAAATATGTTTTTAAACATGACAAAACTTGTGTCCATATCTGCATTGAAATGAACCTCAACATCATGATCGTGAGTGCTCACTTCAGCAGGTGGAGCAGGTATTTTACGTTTATCGGCACTTGCTGTTTTCACATCTCCAAGTCCAATGACTTTGGCGAATATCCCATTTTGTCCAGTCCATGCAGCAGGTATAAATGGCATTCGATAAGAAGTTTCATTTGGCGCCATGAAACGTTTCGTATCTGGGAAATACAAAATAAAATTGTTTAAATTATCCCAACTTTGAAAGCTGTAATCGAATGTTTTTTCGAATCGGTTTGTCGTGAAGCCAATCTCGTATGGTATTTTTTGAGATTCATACAATGCAGTCATCAACGAGCGAATGCCTTGCTCTGTAGCTACTTTGTTTTTGATAATAAACCCTAGAGATTCAGATTTTTCATCATCAATATATTCTTGTTGGATATAGGTACTCTTTACATAATTTTCTATCCAATCTTGTTTTTCTTGGCTACTACTAAGCTTTTTATACTCTTTATTATCTTCTATTAATTTAGAAACTTGCTTTAAAACTTTTTCTGGAAAATCTGTGTAGTTCTTAATTACTTTCTTAGCCGCTTCATCCCATGTATAGATTCTAATTTCGTTTCCTTTTTGTGCTTTATTATAAGCCACCGTATAATCTACACGTCCGAAGTGATCTAAAAAATTTGCCATTTTCTCTTCTTCAATGCCTTTCATATTTTTACCGATACTATAAACTAAATTTTCTCCTGTAGCAGTTGTGTCTTTTATAACTTCAATATTGTTGTAACCTTTCATGTCAAACAACAAATGTTTGGGCGTAATAATTTCGAATTCACTCAATAGATTTGGAATTTCATCTTGTAATTGATAGCTTCCATAGAGTCGAGGTATTTGTTTCATTTCAACGATATATTCTACCTCGCTCTCTTTCTCAATTCCTTCAAAGGCAAATAGTTTTGTCATCTGACCATTTTCCTCTTTAACTTCTTTAAATGCTTCCGGCTTTAATTCTATTACTTTTCCGTTCGGTAAAATACTTCTTGCCTTGACAGATTCTATTGGAAATTCTGGTAAAAAAGCTATCTTAATTTTATTGAAAGATTCGATGCCTTTGTCATCCAATACTTTTACGATGCGGTGAATTTTTCTCGTCAAGGTTAAATTATCTTTTGTATCGAAATTAAATACAAGTTGTGTTTTTTCTGTAATTATGATAGCGCTTTCTTTCAGCATACTTACATCAGTTATTTTATGTAAGCTTGGATTTTCTTCCCATTTAAAATTTAATTTTTGCGCGAATAGATAGTCGCTATAAAGTAAGGCAATGATGCTTAATATGATTACTTTTTTCATCAGATATTTAATAGTTTTAATTTTTGTTTTTTGAATGTAGCTTGTTTGAATGAGATTGAAGAATAAGGTTTATCTATTAGCCCATGTATTATCAATTACAGGGTATTATTGCGGTATTATATAACCCCAATAATAATTTAAGCTTGTTTCTAAAGTGCCATCTTGTTTGTAATAGTTGCTTTTGCCGTGTAAGTAACCGTTTTTATAATTAATTTCTTCCTGTAATTTTCCATTTGTATAATAGGTTTTGGAAAGACCTTCTACCTCTCCATTTATAAAAGTTCGGTCAAGCGCAATTTGACCGTTACTAAAATACACTTTATCATTGCCATCTCGTTCACCAAACAGATAGTTGGATTCTACCCAAACTTTTCCATTAGGAAAAAATAATTTTCTGGTTCCATGATAATCAGCATTTTGATATTCAAACTCAGCACTTACAGTCCCGTTCTTATAAAAGGTTTTTATCAACTCTTTTTTGTCGCTATTACTTACAGGTATTTCTTTAGCAAAAGTCCCATCTGGTAATTGATAACTATAGCCTATGATAAAGCCATAGAAATAATGCAGTTTGTAGCACAAGTCACCATTATATGCATATTTTTCGAGCCAACCATGGCGATCATTTTCGCTATGTGGAATGATGGTTTCAAGTTTATTTTCTTCTGAGTAAAAAGTGTCAATGCCATCTAGTTCACCATTATTATAGTGTTCGATACTGAGTTTATTACCCATCTTATCATAGCTTGTCCACGTTCCTTCCATTTCATTGTTAACATAATTTCCCTCTTTTTTTACCTTGCCATTCGAATAGTAGGAGGTAAAGTTCGAATCAAGATAGCCTACGGTGTAGTGACTTTTTGAAGAGATATTGCCATTTATATAGTAATTTACATCATCGCCTTGTAAAGAATTATTTAGTATTGTGCATTCTCTTAATTTTTTATTACCCAAATATTTAAACAAGAGTTTGCAAGGTTTGTTTGGTTCAATATCTATTTTCTGTATTAAAACGGTATTGGTATCGTATTCACTTGTTTGAATCTGATTGCCATTATCAAATTTGGTTATAGCCTTCAATTTACCTGAAGGAAAATAATAATAAGCATTGCCATCAAATTCATCATCAAGATAATATTCCTTCTCGATCAATGCGCCATAGTTATCATAATTGAGCCAGTAACCTTGCTTAACACCTTCCACAAAAGTACCTTCCATTTTTAATTTACCATTGTCATGATAACTTTTATAAACACCATCGTACTTGTCATCTTTAAAATTAGCTTCTTCACTCAATTTGCCATTTTTAAAATATTTTTTTATTTCTCCTTGTAAGAATCCTTTTTTATAAGTTTTTGTTTCACGCATTTTTCCATCAGGGTACACGATTTTACATAAACCATTATAAGCACCATCTCTATCACAAATTGATTCTGAAATTAGAATTCCAATACCATTATATTCTCGTATTGTATTTGTTTCCTTATCATCAATATTGTTTTCTACAAGCAGTTGATCATTGAGTACATTGTACTTTTTAATTTTTTTGTAATGACCTTTTCGATACTCTATGATGCTAGATATTTTATTGTCATCAGTTTTTGCAACAGATGTGCCTTCTTTTTCACCATCACTGTAATTGATATTCAATTTTTCGACTCCATTTTCAAAATAGAAAATTGAGTTACCGTCTAATTTATCCTTCTTGAAATTCTCCTTAGCTGCAACTTTGCCATTTTTGAAGAATGTAGTTACTAAGCCTTCTATTTTTCCATTTTTTATCTCGCTAGTCGAGAATAATTGCCCCTGTGGATAATAAGTTGTTTTTGTGCCATTGGCTTCACCATTCACAATTTCAGTGCTTGATAGAAGTTGATTGGTTCTGTAATATTGTAAAATTCTTCCAGTTATTTTCCCATTGATATATTCTCCAGTGTATTGTGGGTTACCTCTTTCAAAGTACGAAGTAGTTGGACCATTTATTTTTCCATTCTCATAATTTTCTTCAAGTTTCTTTGATCCATTGAAATTAAATTTTGTGTAAGTGCCATCTCGTTTTTCACCCTTCAAATGTAAATGGACACTTGGCAAACCGTTTTTGTAGTAACTAAATGATCGACCATGAATTTCATTATTTTTAAAATCACCCTCAAACCTTAGTTTCCCATTGTTATAATATTCTTTATAAATCCCGTCTAGTTGGCCGCGTTGGTAGTTCCTTTCCGAAATAATATTACCCGTTTTATTATAATAAACCCAATTGCCATCTTGAATTTCTTTTTTTCTATCGTTCAATTTACCATATGCGAATAACATTTGATTATTGAAATGATAGCCAGCTAAATCATAGTTGACGGGCCGAGTTGTAGAACGAGCATAGCCAAATTCATTGAGTCTTTCTGCAATATAAATACTCGCTTTTTCTATTTCACTTTTCGATTGTTTTATCATTCGCTGAACGTCTTCATTTTTCAAACCAGAGATCATAATTAATGTAGCACCATTAAAATGGTTTTCTTCATAAATATTTTTGAATAATGAAGCATAAAAATCATGAAACCAAGTGCCAGTTTCATTTTCGACTTTGGGTAGCTTTTCGCAAATAAGATTCAATTGCTTGAAGATATTGTCATTTATCGAAGCTTTAATTTTATAATTTTTTTCTAGTGCTATTTTTGATTTAAAATAGCTTTCAATTTCGGCGTAATCTTCTTGTAGATACTTATGTTCTTCACGTTTTTCGTAGTAGTTGAGTACCGAATCTGAGAGGTTCGCTAATTCATACAAATTCTTAATGGAGGCTGATGAACGGCCGCCACTGGGTGATATAAGCAAGCTTGCAGAAAAAGCTAGCATAGCTTGAATGGGATAGCCATTTTCCATGGCCATTAAACCCAAGCAATAGTGGCTATTGTATGCATAAGGATTCATTAAAATTGCTTTCTTAAAATAAAGAAAAGCTGAATCATATTTTTTCGTGTGATAAAAATGAATCGCTTTTCCATGATAAGTAGCGTATGAATTAGGAAATTTAGAGATAGATGTATTTATATATTGTACAGCGGAATCGTATTTTTTTACATCATTATATAAAGAACCCAATTGTAATAAAAGATCATGCTCATAATTGCCATTTTGCGCTAAACATTTTTTAGCTGCTTGTATGCCGACATTAAATTGTGAATCTAATCTTGCAGATAAGGTAAGTTCGTAAATAGCAAATGCAAAATTGGTATCGTTCTCTGGTACTTGATTGTATAGCGCAATAGCTTCTTTATATTTTTTTTCATTATGTAGCTCAATTCCTTCCTTAATTAATTCGCCAGAATTGATCAGTAATTTTGAAGATTGTGTAAAAGATTCGTTTGCAATTAGACAGACTAAGGTAATTAGTGTGAATCGTTTCATAAACTCGATAATTTATATAAGTATTCAAACTTACTTAATTAATTGAAAGTGGGAAGATATCGAGAAAAAATTATATACAATTTACAACAAAGATGCAAAACCATTCTTCAATCTAGTCATAGCTAGCGTCAAATTTTCCATGGAAGTAGCATACGATATTCGTATGCAATTTGGGTTACCAAATGCATCGCCTGTTACACAGCTCACTAAAGCTTCATTTAATAAATACATGCATAATTGCTCCGCGGTTTCAATATTTTTCTTGCCTAAATAAGCGCTTACATCTGGAAATACGTAGAAGGCTCCCGGGGGATTATTTACTTTTAAGCCAGGTATTTCTCGTAAAGCCTTTACTACAAAATCACGACGTGATTGAAATGCGATTTGCATATCGGCTGTTGGCTTCATGTCGCCATTTAGAGCTACAATTCCTGCTCGTTGAGCAATCGAATTTGGTCCTGAAGTAAATTGGCTTTGTATTTTTTCTGATGCTTTGATTAAATCTTTTGTACCTGCCATGTAACCTAAACGCCAGCCTGTCATGGCATATCCTTTTGAAAAACCATTAATAACAATCACTCTGTTTTTTATACTTTCGAATTGCGCAATACTTTCGTGTTTTCCTACAAAGTTGATGTATTCATAAATTTCGTCTGAAATGATATAAATATTTGGATACTTTTCAAAAACTTCGACTAAGCCAGCCAATTCATCTTTCGAATAAACCGAGCCAGTGGGGTTACAAGGTGATGAGAAAATAAAACACTTTGTTTTGGGAGTAATAGCGGCTTCCAATTGCTTGGCTGTAATTTTAAAATCATTTTCAAAATCACCTTTTACCTCGATTACCTTACCTTCTGCTAACTTTACTAAATCCGCATACGTTACCCAATAAGGTGTTGGAATAATTACTTCGTCACCTTCATTCAATATGGCTAACACCGCATTCGCAATACATTGTTTAGCACCTGTGCAAACCATTACTTCATCGGTTTCGTAGTTCAAATTGTTATCACGTTTTAATTTGTCTGAAATAGCTTTTCGCAATTCAGGGAAACCCGCTACTGGTGGATATTTGGTAAAGCCGTCTTGCATAGCTTGTATGGCTGCATGGATAATATGATTCGGTGTTGCAAAATCTGGTTCGCCCAAACTTAAGTCTACAATATCCTTGCCTTGCGCTTTCAACTCACGACTCAATTTTGCCATTTTAATGGTTTGAGGTTCTTCTATTCTTGACAGTCTCTCCGCTAGCATGTGCGATAAATTTTAAAAATTAAAAAATAAAGATAAGGGATTACAATTTAGTTAGAAGTATTTGTATTAATCCAATTAAGAAGCCAAGCACCGCTCCAATAATTTCTACGAAACGAAATTCTTTACTCATGATAGCGTTTAGAATTTCTTCTAATTTATCACTACTAAAATTGCTTACTTTTCGCATTACTATTTGCTCAATATCTAAATCGTTTTTTACTCCATCTGTCATCTTAGTAATGAGCAAAGGAAATAAACTTTCAATCTCGTGAACCATTCCTTTTTTGATACTTTCCATGCTTTTGTCGTTGATAAACATCGATAAAAGCGGAATTTCTTCTTTGAGTTTAGTTTTTATAAATTTATCAATGTGTTCTTCTACAAATGGAATTGCTTTTTGAATCGTTTCTGGTTTGTTTATTTTGCCAACAATATCATCGAAAGAAATCAACTCTTTTGAAACCAATTGCCCTAATTTTTGAGCAAATTGTTGTTGGCGCTTTGGAAAGATTCCCTGCAAGGTAATGCCAAAAAAATTTTTAGGTTCACGTGGGTGAAACAACATTTTGATGGCAATCCAATTCGTGAACCACCCTATAAATGCTGATATTATGGGTAAAAAATATATCATATCCTGTTAGATTGATTGATAAAACTGAAGATAATATTATTCAACTTCAGTTCTTTCGTAATTGTGCTCGGGTTGTTCTACAAAAATCCTTTCATCAAGCATGTATGAATCTCCTTTCGCCAAAAAATGTACTTTTAGATTTTCAATAGAAATGGGAGCGCCGTCTGCTAAATCAGCAATGTTGGAATAGCCGATATGATGTCCGTCTATAATTATTATCATACCAGAGCCAATCGCTTCCATGTGATTCCCGTCTTTAATCAGGAGTCCAGTATCTTCACCCAGTCCAATTCCGACGCTTTGCGGATTGGTAGCAATAGCTTGAGCTAGGCGTCCGAATCTACCTCGTTTGTCGAAGTGAGAATCGAAAATTACATTACCCATAAATGCTAAGCCTGTGGTAACCTTTACAGCACCTTTTAAATGTGCATTGGCGGCATTACCCTCATAAATCATCGTATTGCTCATGGCCATTGCACCTGCACTTGTACCTGCCAATACAAAGTGTTCTTCAAGTGCGTATCTCTCATGGAGTATTTTGTATATTTCTGTTCCGCCAAATGTGCTCGTCAATCTCATTTGATTCCCTCCTGTCATCATGACGGCATCCGCGTCCTTAACGCGTTGGATAAATTCAGGATTAGAAGTATCCTCACGATTCCGAATATGCATGACATTCACATTCTTGCAATCCAGTTTAGAATAAGCGTCTAAATAATTTTCACCCACTTCAAAGGGTATATTTGATGCAGTTGTTATTACTTCTATTCTGCTTTTATTTTGATGCTTTGTTTCAGCCACAATACGACTTAGAATACCTTCTTCGAAAAAATTAAGATTGTTACGTTGAATGAATCCTGTTTCTAAGTCAGTGCCTTTGTCTTCTGCGCCGCCTACGGGTATCAGTTTTCCTTTAGGAATAATCATATTTAATATTAAAAATGTCGACAAATATAAGTTATGCGTTTTTAACTAAACTCATATGCTATCAAAGGTTTTTATACAAGTTCATCACATCACGAATTCTTTCATAACTGAATCATATAGTTTTTCATAGAGCGGTATGATGTTATTGATATTAAACTTCTGTGCTTGAGCGAGTGCATTTTTTTTAAAAGTCATTAATTTGTCATAATCCGACAAGAGATCAATGCTATATTTTGCCATGGCTTCTATGTCGCCCACTTCAGTAAGATAGCCAGTAAGGCCATGTATGTTTATTTCCGGAATTCCACCTGCATTGCTTGAAATAACTGGGACTTCACAGCCCATTGCTTCCAAAGCGGCCAAGCCAAAGCTTTCAGAGGCACTTGGCAACATGAATAAATCGGTTATCGAAAGGATTTCTTCTAATTTATCTTGTTTGCCTAAAAATCTTACATCATCACATAATTCTAAATCTCTACAAAGTTGCTCCATTGTAACACGTTCAGGTCCATCTCCAATCATCAGTAATTTACTTGGGATTTGCTTGCGGACCTTTTCAAACGTATAAATCACATCTTCTATACGTTTTACCTTTCTGAAGTTCGATACATGTGCAAGTATTTTCTCTCCATTCGGTGCAAGCATTTTCCGAAAGTGGTCTTTATTAGTAAGTGAAAACCTCTTAATATCTACAAAATTCGGGATTACATGAATTTCTTTTTCAATATCAAATGAGTTTACAGTTTCTTGTCGAAGATTTTCAGAAACGGCCGTTATTGCGTCAGATTCATTAATGGAAAAAGTCACCACAGATTCATACATTTTATCTTTTCCAACAAGGGTGATATCAGTGCCATGCAGCGTGGTAATATAAGGGATGGAACGCCCTTTCTTGGCTAAAATACGATTGGCTAAATAGGCAGATGATGCATGCGGAATAGCGTAATGGACATGCAATAAATCAAGGTTTTCGTTGAGTATCACGTCTACCATGGTCGATGATAAAGCTGATTCGTAGGGTGGAAAATCAAATAGCGGGTAGGTTGGAACAGATACTTCATGATAAAAGATATTTGGATGAAAGGCATCTAATCTAACAGGTTGCTGGTAAGTAATGAAATGAATAATATGACCTTTGTCGGCTAATGCTTTTCCTAATTCTGTTGCTAATACACCACTGCCACCAAAAGTGGGATAGCAAACAATTCCTATTTTCATATTGATTAAATAATATTGTGCAAACTTAACACTTTAAGCCAATTGTTAAATTAAAGAATACAGAACCTGCCTATCATGAAGTGAGAAAATCGATAGTATTATCCATTCAACCAATCATCGATAACGCAAGGCTTACAATAGAAAAGACTAATCTAGAAAAATTTTATAGCACTAATCCTTGCTTACGAGTGTTACGAATTCGGCACAAAAGGCTCTTTGATTTCAGTTTATACCGATTGGAATTTTGTAACACTGACTGGTATTGCTGTAATCTTCCTTCGTCATAACATCAATATCATCGGCACAGGCAGACCAATTTTTCGTGCCTCAAATTGCTCTTAACAAAATAACCATCGGCATTTTCCACTCGATGATTTGGTCTGCGACACAAATCACATTGGTATTACACGCAAGTATGATGCTCCGGCCTCAATTTGGTTGCCTAATTTGGGCTATGCCATGCAAGTCTTACATTTGTAAAAAGCTAGATTATGATAATTTTTGCGACACAAGCCTATAAATATTTAATGAATGAAATCGTCGAGAAGTCTCATTTTGAAATAGGCAAAATCGAGTACCGGCAATTTCCTGATGGAGAGTCTTATCACAGAATCTTGAGTGATGTAAAATCTAAAGATGTCGTGTTAATTGGTGGAACCATCGATGATGCGAACACAATTGAACTTTATGATCTTGCAAATGGCATAACACAATTAGGGGCAAAATCTTTGCGATTGGTGATTCCGTATTTTGGATATGCTACTATGGAGCGAGCGGTTCAAAAAGGGGAGATTGTGAAGGCAAAAAATAGAGCATTGATGTTATCTTCTATTCCCAATTGTGCTGAAGCGAATCAAATATTCATGCTTGATTTACATGCGGAAGGCATTCCATATTACTTTGGACATGAAGTAAGGTGTACACATTTATATGCTAAAAGTATTATCATTAATGTATGTCTTTCAATCTTTGGTCCGGATTTTGTGTTAGCTTGTACAGATGCGGGAAGAGCTAAGTGGGTAGAGTCATTAGCGAATGATATGCACGTAAAATCGGCATTTGTTTATAAACACAGAATAAGTGGCGCTGAAACGCAGTTAACAGGGGTTAATGCAGATGTCTTAGGGAAAAATGTAATTATTTATGATGATATGATTCGTACGGGAGGTTCACTAATGCAAGCTACTGAAGCTTATCATAAAGCGGGTGCCAAAGAAATTGCAGCGATAGTCACACATGGTTTGTTTACAAATAACGCCATGCTAAAGTTAGAGAAACAAGGCTTATTGAAAAGCCTACATTGCACGAATTCACATCCAAATTCTTTAAGCATTGATTCAAGTCAATTGCATATAAAAAGTATTTGTAGTTTGATTAAGGAGGCTATTGAAACATGATTGAGAAATGATAATTGATTATTTTGTTGTTGATGCAAAATCAGAGTACTACACAAAATCACTTTCGTTAAGGAATGAGGTTTTGCGCGTGCCTATTGGTCTTAATTTGTTTGAGGAAAACTTACAAGATGAGAGCGATCAAATTACTTTTATCGCCATGAGTGATGAGCAAATTATTGGGTGTTTGGTCTTAAAGCAAATAAATGAGACTGATGTAAAGTTCCGTCAAATGGCAGTTATGAATAAGTACCATCAACTCGGAATTGGGAGTCAGTTAATGCATAACGCTGAGAATTTTTGTCGTATGAATGGTATTCACTATATTGAATTGCATGCACGAAAATCTGTTGTCAATTTCTATATAAAACTAGGCTATTCAATGATTGTTGAAGAATTTATAGAGGTTGGGATTCCTCACTACAAAATGTTCAAAAAACTTTGAACTTCATAATTTATCCAACCTTTGCAGTCATCATGGATTTTATTCTTTATTTAGATTCACTTCGTCACCAGAATAGCTTGGATTAGATTGCATTTGATCTACCTTTCGCCGCTGAAAGTTAGAAAGTTTAAACATATGATTCAGTTTTTCTTCAGATAGCTAAAATGATTGATCGATCCAGACATCTACTATTTCAAATAATTCTTTTCTTGAAACCTTGTTGGAAATATTTGAAAGAGGTTTCTTTTTTCAAGTTCCAGTTTGCCCAATCGAATAATTTTGTTCATGTTCGAAATTCCCGCACCGTCTTCGCAAATTTTATTGATTACGCCCATGTCATAAATTTCTTACGCTGCAAAAGTTTTACCTGATGTAAGTACTTCTTGGGCTTTCTTGAATCGATTTTTTTTGGTTAAAAAACTATAGCCACCTATAACTGGGAAAGTGTCAAATATAGATTCTGGAAAGCTAAACTTCGCTGACTTTTCCGAGATGATATAGTTACCTACCAAAGCGCTTTCGAAGCCACCACCAAAAGCATTACCTTGCGCAACGCAACTCGAAAAAACATCTAACTCGAAATTGCTGTTAAAATTGTAAACGAGTTCTAAGCATTTATAAGCATAATCGGAAAGGTTGTCACGTTTTTGATTTCGAATACAATCAATAAACTCCTCCAAATCGCCACCTAAATTCCACACGCCTTTATTGAGTGAATGAACAACTACATATTTGATGTCTTCGTGTTTGATGAAGTAAATGATTAATTCTTTAATATGGGTAAGATTTTCCAGAAACTTCACAGAATAATAAAGTTTGTCTTTTAAATGTATTCCTGTCCAAAGTACTTTAAATTCTTCATCAATTCGAATGCGGAGATTATTATTGAGAAATATATATTGCAAGTTTTTGTAGTGTACTCATACCCTGTGGTGAATTTAAATCAAAATGTTAACTGAAAAACTAGTAAATAATTCCGGAATTCGATATTTATATATAATATACGTTATATATAAAATAATGCAATACAAAACATTATTATATATTTTTTGAAAGGAATATAATAAAAATTTCATGTTCAATTATAAATATTTTGAACATGCAAATGTGCAAAAATGTAAATAATGTTGAATTGACTATTTTCTTAAATAATGACCTTACATTTGCTGTCTTAAAAAAACGACTGCTCTTTTACATGATTACGAGACGAAATATTAGAATAAATGTTTTTCAAACCATTTACGAATTAGCACAACAACAAAGCGAATTTAGCAAAGCAGAAGCCCAAAAATATTTTTTACAAAAATTAGATTCTACCGAAGCGTTGCTTGCGGCCGCAACTCAACTTGTGTATTCGGTTTCTAACTATGTACTGATTTATGCAAACCAGCGAGCATCTAGGCGATTAGCAAACACCGATGATAAGAATGTAATTACCAAGCTTACGCAGAATCAAATACTTCTTGGTTTGAAACGTAATGAAAAATTTACGGACGTACTTAAAAAACACAAATTGAGTAACATCTTTGATGATTCCTTTATTAAAAAGTTATTTCTCCTTGTTTTTGATAACCCAATTTATCGAGCTTACATACATCAACCTGAATTGTCGTTGGCTCATGATAGAAAAGTAATGGACATGATTGCTGAAGTTTGCATATTTAATAATGATGATACAACGAATGTATTAACAGAGCATTTTATGAATCTTTACAACGATGATGAATTAATAAAAATAGGGATTGAGCGAGTCTTTACGAATCCTGCTACTTACAATTTTAGTAAACTAATAAGCCAAGATAAATTACAATACGGAGAAGATCTCATTAATTGCTATTTCGATAAGAAAGATATTTTGTTCCAACTTATTGAACCTAAACTTATTAATTGGGATGCTGAAAGGGTTGCCATCATCGATACGATACTTTTACACCTTGCAATCAGTGAGATGCTTTATTTCCCTAGTATTCCATTAAAAGTTACGATTAACGAATACATCGATATTGCAAAAGAGTATAGTACTCCGCAAAGTGGCCAATTCGTAAATGGTTTACTTGATAATGTGAGAAAAGACCTTGAGAAGGAGAATAAAATATTTAAACAAGAATTTAAAAAATAATATATGCGATGCGTTTATTCATGGATTCTAATGGCTGTTGTTTTAACGACTTCTTGCAACGAGTCTCAACGCGATGATGATGCGCTTACAGGAAAACTTTCGACATCTTTAGTCGACAATCCAATAGGGATTGATAAGCATGATAAAAAAGAGTTGCAGCAACTTGGACATTTAATGTTTCAAGACACTTTACATAATTTGGGTAAAATACAGGAGGGCGAAATTGTGAATGCAGAATTTGTGTTTAAAAATACAGGTAAAAAAGCGGTATTGATCAATAATGCAACTGCTTCGTGTGGTTGCACAAAACCGAGTTATCCAGAAGAACCGATTGACGTGAATAAAGAAGGTGTTATTAAAGTAAGTTTTAATAGTGAAGGAAAAGTAGGTTACAATAAGAAGGCAATTTCTATTAACACGAATGCATATCCAGCTATTTATAATTTATATATAGAAACAGAAGTCGCAAAATAATCCGTGAATTCGCCTTGCCTTGAGACTTTATGTAATACTTTTGGCATCAAAATATAATTTTAACTTTTTAATAAAAACATAATATGAATCCAACAGATTTGATTTTAATGATGGGGCAAAACGATAAGCAAAGCCCAATGGTATCTATGCTTTTTATGCTAGGTATGTTAGCGGTTATGTATTTTTTCATGATTCGACCGCAAATGAAAAAAGCAAAAGAACAAAAAGAGTTTTCGAATTCTACAGATGCCGGGGAAATGATAGTAACCATTGCAGGCATTCATGGTAAAATTATTCGAACCAATGAAGACGGGACGATTTCGGTAGAGGTGGATAGAAACACAATTTTGAAAATGGAGAAAAGTGCAATTTCAATGGAAATGACAATGGCGTTGCGTAAGAAAAACGCACCAGTAGCCAAAGCTTAAATCATGTTGACTTAAACTCTTCTTTCGAAAATATTTATTGCAATGCAATTACTACAAATTCTTAAAAACAAATACTTTATTGTAACTGTAGTTTTTCTTTGCTGGATTTTTTTCTTCTCACAATATGACGTGTTCACACAATATAAGCAGCACTCAGAATTAAAAGAGATGAAGCGTAAAATTAAGTATTTGCAGGAAGAAATTGCACATTTAAAATCTGAAAAAGAGTTGTTGAAAAGCGACAAAGCAACTTTAGAGAAGTACGCTCGCGAGAAGTATTATATGAAATCTCCTAACGAGGAAGTTTATGCCTTTGATACCATGAAGTCTAACTCTAATGACTCAATTAAGTAAAATGATATAATTTGAAGACGCTTTTGGTTTTTTTTGTGCATTGCACAATCTTTTTTTTATTTTTATCCACACCTTTTTTTTCGACGGCACAAACTAAATATACTATCAGCGGGCATGTAAAAGATGCTAGCAGCGGTGAAGATTTGCCTGCAGCTTCTGTAAACATAATCGAATTAAAAAAAGGAATTGTATCGAATAGTTATGGATTTTATTCCATTACAGTTCCGCAAGGGAATTATACATTAAAAGTAAGTTATCTTGGTTTTACGACTCAAGAAATCGTCATCAAATTGAATACAAATACGGTGCTTGATATTGAGCTTTTTCCTAGGAAATTAAGTACCCAAGAAATTGTTGTTAAGGATAAGCGCAAAGATGAGAATGTTAAAAGCACAGAAATGGGTGTGCATCAGCTTTCAGTTGAAAGTATCAAAAAGCTACCTGTAATTATGGGTGAAGTTGATATACTTAAAACACTTCAATTATTACCTGGTGTAAGTTCGGCTGGTGAAGGGCAAAGTGGGTTTTACGTAAGAGGGGGAGGTCCGGATCAAAATTTAATATTATTGGATGATGCGGTCGTTTACAATACAGGTCATTTGTTCGGATTCTTTTCCGTATTCAATGGTGATGCGGTTAAGAATGTAACACTCATTAAAGGAGGGATGCCTGCAAATTATGGTGGACGTCTTTCTTCGGTGGTAGATATTAGCATGAAAGAGGGCAATATGAAAAAGATGCAAATTGACGGTGGCATTGGTTTAATTGCTTCTCGATTTTCGATTCAAGCCCCCATTATAAAAAACAAAGCTTCGTTTATGATTAGCGCACGACGAACCTATATTGATGCACTTGTAAAACCATTTGTTGCGGGAACTAGTAATTTTAGAGGTTCTGGATATTATTTCTATGATTTAAATACCAAAATGAACTATATTCTTAATAAGAGGAATCGATTTTATTTGAGTGGTTATTTTGGTAAAGATGTGTTTACATTCCGTAATCAAGAAAGTACATTTGCGGTGAAAGTTCCTTGGGGTAATCGAACTGCGACGGCACGCTGGAATCATGAATTTAGCAATAAGCTATTTCTGAATACTACGGCTATGTTTAATGATTACAATTTTACTTTCAATGGTTCGAGCAATGATTTTGCATTGAAATTATATTCAGGAATCAAAGATTGGACACTCAAATCGGATTTGGATTTTTACAGTAAGTTCAATCATAATTTCAAAGGAGGTGTGAATTATACATATCATACATTTACACCTAGCACAGTGAGCGGATCAGCGGGTGGAATAGAATTGGAGCCTAATCAAACATTCAAAAAATATGCGCATGAATTAGGCGCTTATGTCTTAGATGAATTTGATATTACGCCTCGATTACAAGTTAATGCTGGCTTGCGATATTCTCAGTTTTTACAAGTTGGTCCCTACAAAAGGTATTCATACGATAGCAATGATAAAATATTGGACAGTACGAGTGTTGCCGCCAATGAAATCGCAAAATCTTATGGAGGTTTAGAACCTCGTTTCAATATTCGATACACAATAGATGCTTCATCCTCTTTCAAGGCAAGTGTTGCAAAAACCTATCAATATTTGCACTTGGTTACTAATAATGGTTCCACCTTACCGACCGATTTATGGAGTCCAAGTTCGTATTTAGTTCGCCCGCAAAAAGCATGGCAATATAGCTTAGGCTATTTCAAAAATTTTGCGAATAATAAGCTTGAAACATCTGTCGAAGTGTATTATAAAGACATGCAAAACCTCTTGGAATTTCGTGAAGGCTATACACCCAATTCATTGCGTGATGTGGATTATGATTTTGTATTTGGAAGAGGCTATGCATATGGTGCAGAGTTTTTCGTCAATAAAACAAAGGGAAAATGGACTGGTTGGCTAGGTTATACATTGTCATGGACATATCGAAATTTCCCTAAGTTAAATGGTGCAGAAAGGTATTTAGCAAAGTATGATCAGCGACATAATATTTCGTTTACATCGACCTTTGAATTAAATAAGAAATGGACATTGTCTACTGTGTTTGTTTTTGGCTCTGGTAATCGCATTTCGTTACCTACCGAATTATACACCATCGGTTCAGAATTATTTCAGAATTATGATAAACTAAATAATTATAGTTTACCGGCTTATCACCGTTGGGACGTGGGGGCTATTTTTGTACCAAAACCTAACTCAACTAAAAAATGGAAAAGCTCTTGGGCTTTCTCAATTTATAATATATATAGCCGACAAAATCCATATATAATTTATTTAGATGCAGCAGGTGGAGTTTCAAGCGCTGGTGGGGTTAAGTTGAAAGTAAAGCAAGTTTCTATATTCCCTGTTGTGCCGAGTATTACTTATAATTTTAAATTTAATTAGATGACATTACTTACTCTCTAATATTCTGAAGAGCATGTCTTCTAAATACTCAGCAGCGTAGTCACTTGTGTTCTTAGAATTCGCATTAGTGAGTTTGGGTAAATAGGTCGCAAAATATTGTTGGTCATGTGAGGTCTCGAGTAAGGTGCTACTTAATGAATTAGCGTATTTATAGCTAGGATTATAAACTGAAATAATCTCAGCTATTTGGTCGCATAATTCTTTGAAAGGTTTAAATACCTCCTCCTTATTGAATTCATGTACATCTTTAACCAGGTAAACTTTACTACTATCTGCAATTACAATTTGATTTAGATAAATTTTATTATAATCGGAATGACCTAATTTTTCAGGTAATTCATGGGTTAACAAATAAATGATAGCTTGTAATTTTTTCTTAGGGTCCTTAATATCTTGCAATTTAAAAACCACCAGAAATTCTAGGTATGACCAATACCAGTTTAAAATATATAGTAACAAGCGGTGTTTATTTTCGAAGTATCTATATATAGTTGCCTCTGTAGTGTGCATTTCAGTTGCTAACTTCTTAAATGTAAAATGTTCAAATCCTAACTCATAAATCAAGTCAATCGCATGTTTTATAATTTGTTTACCTAATTCACTACTTTCCGGATCTTTGATATATATATTCGCATTTACCCGAAATGTCAATTGCACATCCATGATGTTTCTTATTAAGTGGCAAAATTATGAATTACTTTTAGATATGATAGTATTACAATCTTATTTGATATTTTATATACTATAGTTAATAGTAATACTATTAGAGCTAAATTAAAAGCATATTTGCATAAATTCAAATCTTTATGAAACCCTTAGATAGGTTATGGCAATTATTAGCTGTTGAAAACAAAGATATTAAAGCCATTTACTTTTATGCCATGCTAAGTGGCCTCGTGCAGCTCAGCGTGCCTATTGGTATTCAATCAATCATAGGTTTTGTGATGGGCGCAAATATGGTCACTTCAATAGTTGTATTAATTGTTTTGGTTGTTATTGGTGTAATGCTTGTTGGATTGTTTCAGATGAATCAAATGAAAATAATTGAGCGTATCCAACAAAACTTTTTTACAAAAACTGCTTTTGAGTTTACCGAAATTATTCCCCGTGTCGATTTAAAACAATTAGATGACTCATACTTACCAGAGAAGGTAAATCGATTTTTCGATACCGTAACTGTTCAGAAAAGTATTTCTAAAATATTATTAGATATTCCAACTGCCAGTATTCAAATCTTATTTGGCATTATATTGTTGTCGCTATACAATAACACATTTATTATTTTCGGTTTGGTACTAGTCACTATATTGTGGGTTATACTTCGCATGAGCAGCACCCAAGGTATACAAACAAGTTCATTAGAAAGTAAGTATAAATATAAAGTGGTAGAATGGATGGAAGAAATGGCTCGTGTGGTAGATGCGTTTAAATTTAGCCAAGGTTCCAACTTTAATTTAAAAAAGACGAATGAAAATGTTGTGAATTATCTGAAGGCACGAACAAGCCATTTTAAAATACTGCTATTCCAATACCGCACGCTTGTTGCTTTTAAAGTGCTGATAACAGCTGCAATGCTAGGAATAGGTGCTGTGTTGTTGATTGAACAAAAATTAAATGTGGGTGAATTTATTGCTGCTGAAATTATCATTATGATGGTTATTAATTCAATTGAAAAACTAATTGGAAGTATAGATAGTATTTATGATGTAATCACATCGTTAGAAAAAATAGGTATGGTTACTGAGAGTAAAACTGAAAAAGAAGGGACTTTGGAATTGGATAATTTGGGTAAAGGCATAGAAGTGAATGTATCTAATTTGAGTTTTTATTATAACGATAATGCTCAAGCCTTGATTAATGTTAATTTTCATTTGCCAATTAATAGCGTCACATGTTTATCAGGACCGGAAGGTTCAGGTAAATCTTCTGTTATGAAATTGCTGTGCGGAAATTACACAAGCTTCGATGGAAATATTTTATTAAACCATATCCCAATCGGTAATTATACCCTACATTCCATACGTAAACAAGTGGGCGTATTTTCAAACTCGCAAGAGATTTTTCATGGAACCATTTGGGAAAATATTACACTGGGTCGAACCAATATCAGTGCAACAGAGGTCACGGAATTAGCGCTAAAGTTGGGGATTGAAGATTTCCTCAAAAAGCTACCGCTAGGTTATGAAACGCTCATTGATCCTATGGGAAGGCGTTTGAGTAGTACCATGACAAAAAATATTTTGATGCTTCGTGCCTTAGCGGGTAATCCTAGCTTACTTTTACTCGATGAGCCTTGGATTGGATATGAAGATGCTATTCAAAAGAAAATTCAGCATTCTTTATTACACGATTTTAAAAACACCACAATTTTAATTGCTACAAATCATCCCGACTTCGCCAACCAATGTTTACAAAACATATATATGGAGAGCGGCATAACAAAATCTAGCAAATAATACTATTTTAGACATGAGCGTATATTATAAATCAGACGAATTATCAGCGTTCCAAAAAATTTACTTGGCTAATAAGACAAGCAAGGTAAAGTATTGGTTCTATGGATTAGTATTTCTACTTATTATTATTTTGTTTTTACCATGGACACAAAATATTAAATCAAGTGGTTCTGTTACAACCTTAAAACAAGAACAACGCCCTCAAAATATTAATTCGCCTATACCAGGACGTATTGCTAAATGGTGGGTGAAGGAAGGAGATTTTGTAAAAAGGGGAGACACTATTTTACAACTCACTGAGATTAAAGAGGATTACTTAGATCCTAACTTAGTTGGGCGAACCCGTGAGCAAGTAAACGCCAAAAAGACGAGTGTAAAAAATTATCAAAGTAAAGTATCGACAGCGGCGAGTCAAATTAAAGCGTTGAAACAAGCTCAAGATTTAAAAATGCAACAACTCAAAAATAAGTTGAGCCAGTTGAACTTTAAATTAAAAGGTGAGCAAGCTGAATTTAAATCTGTGAGTAACGAATACGAATTAGCGAAGGACCAATATGAACGTCAGCAAAAGATGTTTGATGAAGGATTAGTTTCACAAACCCAACTACAACAACGAAGCGTAGCATTTCAAAATGCGTTAGCGAAGAAGATATCGTCTGAAAATAAAATTGCACAAACGCAACAAGAAATAATTAATAATAGTATTGAACAAAGCAGCAATATTCAAGATTATACCGAGAAAATTAGCAAGACGGAAGGCGAGCAATTTCAGAGTATGAGTCAAATTGCGACGAGTCAAGCCGATATTGCAAAATTAGAAAATCAAGCAACTAATTATACAATCCGCAATGGCATGTACTATGTGCTGGCTCCTCAAGATGGACAAATTATTCAAGCGAATAAATCAGGTTTGGGCGAGGTGTTAAAAGAAGGCGAGCGTATTACGGTTATTGTTCCAAACCGATTGGATTATGCGGTTGAAATGTTTGTAGAACCTGTTGATTTACCTCTAATAAGTTTAGGTCAGGTAGTAAGATTTCAATTCGATGGTTTTCCTGCTATTGTGTTTAGTGGCTGGCCTAATAATAGTTATGGTACTTTCGCGGGTAAAGTAGTGGCATACGAAAATTCGATTGGATTAAATGGGAAATTTAGAGTGTTAGTATCAGAAGATAGTACGGATAAAAAATGGCCCAATCAGTTAAAAATTGGAAGCGGTGTAAAAGGTATTGCATTACTTAAAGATGTTCCAATTTGGTATGAATTGTGGCGTAATATTAATGGGTTTCCACCAGATTACTACAAGCAAGATATTAATACATCACTTGAAAAATTAGATACTAAGAAAGAAAAGAAGTCATAGTATACACTGAATCCATGAGACGAATTTTATTCATATTATTTTTTACAATACTCAATGTAATACATGTGAGTGCTCAGGATAAAAATGTATTGAGTGCACCACAAGTATTACAGATACTTAAACAATACCATCCGATAATTCGACAAGCACAAATTGAAATTGAAAAATCAGAGGCAGATATTTTGCAAGCTCGAGCTGCATTTGATCCGATTGTAAAAATCAATACCGCACAAAAAACATTTAATGGAGAAAATTATTATCAATATACCACACCTGAAATAACTATACCAACGTGGTATGGCGTGGAGGTTAATGCTGGTTTTGAGAATTTGAAAGGTGATAGAATTTCAATCACTGAGACATTAGGGCCTACAAATTATTTAGGATTTAATATTCCGCTTGCGAAAAATTTGGTAATTGATAAGCGAAGAGCTTTTTTGCAGCAATCGAAAATTTATAATCAAATGGCTATTATCGACCAGCAGATTTTAGTCAATGATATTCAGTTTGATGCCATGCAAGCTTATTGGAATTGGGTGAGAGCTTATCAAACTTATTTAGTTGTAAAGAATAATGTAGAAGTTAACGAAAACAGATTGAATTTGGTGCGTAAAGCTTACCGTAATGGTGAACGACCAGCAATAGATACGGTTGAGAATTTGTCGCAATTGCAAAGTTTTCTGTATTTGCAAAACGAAGAGTACTTGGCATTTCAGCAGGCAGGTATTGAGTTAAGTGCTTATCTCTGGCTCGACAATAATGAAATTTATTTTTTGCCGGAAACGGTTGTGCCAGAATCGAGCTGGGACAACGAAAGCCTTATTAAATCTTTCGAATTGAATTTGGCAAACCTCTTACAAGTTGCGGAAACGCGCCATCCATCCTTATTGAATTACCAAAATAAATTAGATGTTTTACAAATTGATAAAAAGCTCAAGTTTCAAGAATTATTACCGAAACTAGATTTACAGTACAATTTTTTAGGGAAAGGCTATAATACACTCGAGTCTGTTTCTAAGGCGCCTTTATTTCAGAATAATTTTCAATATGGTTTGAAATTTGAAATGCCTGTGCGTTTATCTCAAGGTAGAAGTGCATATCGTTTAGCTAAATTAAAAATAGAAGAGACCGACTTAGACCGAATTCAAAAACGTCAGCGCATTACCATGAAGGTGAAGTATTATTTTACGGAAATGAGCATGCTTAAAAAGCAAATAGAATTACAATCAAATAATTATAATAACTACCAACGCCTTGTAAGAGCGGAAGAAATAAGGTTCGAAAATGGAGAGAGTTCTTTATTCTTGATAAATTCTCGAGAGAATAAAGCGCTAGAAGCTTTGCAGAAACTTATCGAGTTGAAAACAAAATATTATAAATCAGTCTATGCACTGCAATGGAGTGCTGGTTTGTTGAGATAGACAATAAATTCATATCGAGTTACCACACTTGTTTCTGAGATGAATGAAGGAATATTGAATTAGCGATTAAATTAAATACTTTTTTAATGATAAATTCGTTTGATAGTTTCAAAGCAAATTTTATTTAATGAGCAAGCTTAAATTATTCAAAATCTTTATGGTTTCAATTGCACTTACAACAATTGGAATATTGATTGATCGTGATGAACCAAATTCGAATTTATGGACGACCGTATTTGAGTACTTTGCTATGCTTGCCATCATTTTTGTATTAATAACGGTTACATTCATTCTTGCCACCTTTGCATTTCGGAAGCTAAAAAATTAATCATACTGGGGCGAATTCCAATACTGTTTAATTTAATTTTAGTATTTCATACAATTCCATAAATTTGCCAACCTAAAACCGAAAGTCATGGGAAGAATATTTGAAGTACGTAAAGGAGCCATGTTTGCCCGTTGGGATAAAATGGCCAAAGACTTTACCCGCATTGGAAAAGAAATTGCCATTGCGGTCAAGGCAAGTGGTCCAGATGTAGAAAACAATCCAGCACTTCGTCGTTGCTACCTGAATGCCAAAGCATGCAATATGCCTAAAGATCGTGTGGAAGCAGCCATAAAGCGAGCAATGGGAAAAGATACTACCGATTATGCGGAGGTATTGTATGAAGGATATGCACCTCATGGTGTTGCTATTTTAGTAGAAAGTGCGACAGATAATAATACACGAACTGTAGCTAATGTTCGAGCCATATTCAATAAAGGAGGCGGTTCTATGGGAAATAGTGGTAGTGTGGCATTCACATTTAACCGTATGGGCGAGTTTAAAATAAAAGGCGATGGTATCAATGCCGAAGAATTTGAATTAGAAGGTATTGATTACGGTTTGGAAGAAATTGGAGAAGATGCAGATGGTAATATTATTATTCGTACGAGCTATACCGACTTTGGTAAAATGTCTGACTTCTTAGAATCGAAAAAAATTGAGCCTATTCAAAATGGTTTGACCTATATACCTGCAAATACAGTTGAATTAAATGATGAGCAAGCCGAAGAAGTACTTAAATTGGTTGATAAAATGGAACAAGACGAAGATGTTCAAAAAGTTTATCATAATTTGAAGTAACTATATTTAATTATATGTTTTGTTTTAAAAGAAGTATAAGCTTGAAATTGTGCTTAAGAAGAATAAAAAACGCTGGCTGAATGTTGACATTTAGCCAGCGATTTTATTTAAATATTACTTTCCTATTTTCTCGTAACTGTCATCACAGCATTGCCCATACTAGGTATGATCGATACCATTTTGATAGCTGATTTTGTAACAGGGTCTAACCAATAAGTTGTTTTTTCTTTCGCATTATCTGATGCAATAGTTTCAACTTTCCAACATTTCTTATCGCCGATATTTTCTTCTCCCAAGTAGCTCATCGTTGACGCTTTTGATTTCATAGTCATCATATCAACTGTTGTGTATGTATAATTGAAATTTTCTTTTAATGGCATGCCTGCAAATATGATATCGCAAGCAGGTCCATCTAATATAAGTGCACCATCTATTGTAATTGGCATTTTTTGTTCGCCCATTTCAACTGTTGCAACTTGATTTGCAATTGTCATCGGTATTTTTTGTCCACCTTGTTCCATGATTCTTGATATAGGATTAAAGTTGGTTCCAAAAACAATTTCATCGGCTTGGTTACCCATTTGACTTTTTACTTCATCGCGTACTTTCCAATTTTCTCCAATATTTTCAATGGTGCGTTTCATATCCATGGTTAAGTTTTGGCCAGATACTTCAAATTTTACATCATACAGGGTTTCACCCGCTACGAATTGGTTTGCGATTTTAGGTAACTCTTTGGATATCTTCGCTTCTTTGGCAGGCGTGTAAGTTACCTTGCTTATGTCTTGCTTCATTTCCCTTAATCGATTTGCAATATTTTCAGGGTTCTCTTGTTGGAATCTGCCATTTAAGTGCGCGGCTAGGAATTTTTCAACCTCAGCATACATTGCCATATTATTCACTGGTTTACGAAATCCATGACCTTCGTCATCCGCTAAAATATAAGAAACATCTTTACCTTTTTCGCGCAAGGCAACGACTATCTGATCAGCTTCAGCTTGTTTTACACGAGGGTCATTTGCACCTTGTATAATTAATAATGGTTTGTTTATTTTATCAGCACTAAACAAAGGGCTTGCTTCTCTGATAAGTTTTTTGCCTTCTTCTGTACTCGGGTCACCAACCATTCCATGCAAGAAGGCACGGCCACTTTCCCAGTAAGCCGGAACAGATTCTAGCAAGGTGAAAATGTTCGAAGGTCCTACAATATCAACACCGCAATTATATAAGTCTGGTGTAAAAGCGAGTCCTGCTAAAGTTGCATAACCTCCGTAACTTCCTCCCATAATAGCTACCTTATTTTTATCAGCGATACCTTTCGAGATTAAATGTTTAACTCCCCAAGTAATATCATCTTGCATAAGCTTGCCCCATTGTTTATCACCCGCATTCAAGAATTTTTTTCCGTAACCACCACTTGCTCTGAAATTCGGCTGCAGAACTGCGTAGCCACGATTGGCTAGGAACTGAGCTTCAGGATCATAACCCCAAGTGTCTCTAGGTCCTTTGGGACCGCCATGTATAAGCATTATCACAGGTAAATTCTTTCCTGAGCTTCCGACTGGTATTGTTAAATAAGCAGGTATTTCTAAACCATCACTACTTTTATAACTCATCGATTGCATAGGAGCTAAATACTGCTCTACCTCTTTTAGTTTCGGTCGTGGTGTAAATTGGAAGCTAAGTTTTTTACTTGCCACATCATACAAATAAACTGCACTTGCGTATTTATCGCCAAATGATGTTACTAAAAACTTAGAATAATCTTGCGTGCTACTTGACAAACTAATTTCACGGCCTGGTAATTGCTTTTGAATATCCTTGTACATAGCTTCCCAAGTTTTATCTTTCCAGTAGTAAGTCACTTTGTCTAACATATATGAGGTAGCGATAGGCAAATGCGTATTATCATTCATAATTAAACCACCAAAATCTACTTTATTATTTGGATCACTTTCAACTTTTTTCAAAGCCTTTGTTTGTGGGTTAAATAAGAATAATGTCGATTTGTCGATATCTCCCTTATTGGTAACCAAGTAGGCTTCTTTATTATCAGCAGTCCATGATGAGATGCTGGCTGATTCATTTACATTGTAGTTATAAATTTCAGTTAATTTATTTCCTTCATCAACTCGATACATAACTGTATTTCCTTTTTCGTCAGTTTTGCTCATTACACGTAGTTTTTCGTCCCAATCAAAATCAAAGCCAGTTACTCGATCTTTGTTTTCGTACATTAATTTCATTTCGCCAGTTGAAATTTTCAATGAATATAAATCATGCCAAGCTTTATCTCTATCGTTTAAACCTATATATAGTAAATCTTTATCTTTTTTGCTAACCAAATTAATCTGAGCCGTTACCTCCTTTTTGGGTGTTAAATTTCTTGACAATGGAACACCATCTTTGTCTTTACTTGCTTTTGGGTCAACTGCAAATATGTTAATGTTTTCATCCCCATTTTCGTCTTTTACATATAAAATGTATTTACCGTCTTCTGTCCAAAAATAACCCATCAAAGGCCTGGCACTGTTGGTTAGTGGTTTCGCATCTTCAAACTTGGCATCGAATTTTTTTACCCACACATTCATGATGCCGTTGTATTGTTTCATAAATGCAATCCATTGACCATCGGGACTTAATTGTGCCCCTGCAATTTCAGGATTACCAAAAAATAATTCTCTATCAAGAATTGGAACATTTTGTGCTTGTGATAACATAGTAATAAATATTAAGCAAAGAGTGAGTATTTTTTTCATGTTTGTAAAATTTAATTTACCGAAAGTAGGTAATTTCATGAAATTATAGATTTTTATATCACCAAACATGTTTAATAATCAAACGATTCTGAAATCTTGATGTAAAAAATTTTATTTCAAGCATAGAATATATACATTTGACGCTAAAGCAAAATTAAAACAGAAATGGCAAAAATAGTTGTTAGCAATCCTGTAGTGGAAATAGATGGTGATGAAATGACACGTATTATTTGGAAATTTATTAAAGAGAAATTAATTCTACCTTATTTAGAAGTTCCAATTCAATATTATGATTTAGGTATTGAAATGCGCGATGAAACCAACGATCAAATTACAATTGATTGTGCGAATGCAATAAAAGCGTGTGGGGTAGGAATTAAATGTGCCACCATTACACCAGATGAGCAGCGTGTAGAAGAGTTTAAGTTAAAGCAAATGTGGAAATCTCCAAATGGAACTATCCGTAATATATTAGATGGTACCGTTTTTCGCGAGCCCATTGTGATGAAAAATGTGCCTCGATTAGTACCTAATTGGACTGCTCCAATCATAATAGGCCGTCATGCATTTGGGGATCAATACCGCGCTACGGACGCGGTTATAAAAGGTAAAGGAAAATTAACCATGACGTTTACACCAGAAGAGGGTGGAGAAGCACAGTTGTTTGAAGTATATAACTATAAAGGTGACGGTGTTGCCTTATGTATGTATAATACTGATGATAGTATTTATGGATTTGCTCGTAGTTGTTTTAATATGGCATTAAGCAAAAAATGGCCACTCTATTTATCGACAAAAAATACGATTCTTAAAAACTATGATGGTCGCTTTAAAGATATTTTTGAAGAAGTTTATCAAAATGAATTTAAAGCAAGTTATGAAGCAGCTGGCATTACCTATGAGCATCGTTTAATAGATGACATGGTTGCATCAGCGTTGAAGTGGCATGGCAATTTTGTATGGGCTTGTAAAAATTATGATGGTGATGTACAAAGCGACACAGTAGCGCAAGGCTTTGGTTCCTTAGGCTTGATGACATCTGTATTAATAACACCTGATGGTAAAATTATGGAAGCAGAAGCAGCTCACGGCACTGTTACACGTCATTACCGTGATCATCAAGCAGGCAAGCCTACAAGCACTAATCCAATCGCTTCTATTTTCGCGTGGACACGTGGTTTAGCATTTCGAGGTAAGTTAGATAACAATCAAGCTTTAATGGATTTCTGTAATAATCTTGAGCAAGTATGTATTGAGACAGTCGAAAGCGGTATCATGACCAAAGATTTAGCAGTATGCATTCATGGTAATAAAGTAAATCATGGAGAGCATTATGTTTACACGGAGGAATTTCTAGATGCTTTGGATACGAATCTGAAAGCTAAGATGAGATAAGCGTATTCAATTTTATAGAAGATGAGATTGTCTTTTAAGATTGAATAATTCCACAAGCCTTCGTAGTTGATAAATTTCAACCAAAATGTATTGATTGCGAACGCTAGGACGATAGTCATGTAGGTTCTTAACAAGCAGGCACTCATGACTTGATTCGAGATTTTGCAGTTTGAATTTTCAACTTCAAAATTTGGGTTTATTTCTTCTTTTTCTTTTTAGTAGTTTTTATGTCTCTTACTTTATCTGCTTTTTTTACTTTTCGCATGGCGCCTTCTACGATCCATTCGTAATCTATCCTTTTGGTCGAAAGGTTTGCCGCCGCTACTTGAATTTGCACTTCTTGCCCTATGTTAATTCTCATTTTAGTATGTCGACCGATGATTGCATATTCTTTTTCATGAAATTCAAATTCATCAATATCCATCATTTGTGTAAGTGGAATAAAACCTTCGCATTTATGTAAAACTGTTTGTGCCCAAAAGCCAAATTTAGAAACGCCGCTTACTACCGCTGTAAATTCTTCGCCTAAATGCTTGCGGATAAATTCTACTTGTTTGTATTTACTGCCATCACGCTCGGCATCCATGGCCTTTCGCTCACGTTCACTACAATGCAAACACTGAGCCTCTAATGATTTTATTGGGTGAATATCTTTTTTCAAACACTCGAACAAAATGCGATGAACAAGTACATCTGGGTAACGTCGAATAGGTGAAGTGAAATGGCAATAAAAAGGGAATGCCAATCCATAATGCCCAATGTTTTGTGTACTATAAACTGCCTTCGCCATAGTCCGAATACCAAGCGTATGCAAAATATTTTGTGTAGGATCATTCGAACTATTCGTCACCATGTTATTGAATGAAACAGCAATTTTTTCAGGCGAACTTAAGTTGAATTTATGCCCAAATCGTTTCGCGAATTGCGCGAAATTACTTAGTTTTTCAAGATCTGGAGTATCGTGTATCCTATACGGAAATGGAACTTTTTCGTCTTTAAAGGTAATGTCATCAACATGCTTAGCAACCGTCTTATTGGCTAACAACATGAGTTCTTCAATAAGCTGATGACAAGCTTTACTTTCTTTCACAATAACATCTATAGGAATTCCGTTTTCATCCAATATAAATCTTACTTCTTCACTCGAAAAATTAATCGCACCTGCTTTAAATTTTAAAGCCCTTAGTTGTTGTGAAATATTATGCAAGGTGAGAATTTCATTTTTATACTCATGCTTATTTCCTTCAATAACTTCTTGTGCTTCTTCGTAGGTTAATCGCACCTTAGAATGAATGATAGTTTTTCCTAACCAGTAATTTTTGATTTCTGCTTTATTGGTAATTTCAAAAATGGCTGAGAAAGTGAGTTTATCTTCTAAAGGTCTAAGCGAGCATAGTTCATTCGATATTTTTTCAGGCAACATCGGTAAAACTCTATCTGGTAAATACACAGAGGTCGCTCTTTTAAAGGCTTCTTGATCTAAGGCAGTATTAGGCTTTACGTAATGGGTTACATCTGCTATATGAACGCCAATACTTAGATTGCCATTTGGTAAATGTTCGAGAGAAATGGCATCATCAAAGTCTTTTGCATCATGAGGGTCGATGGTAAGGGTAAATATTTCTCTTAGGTCTTTTCTATTTTTTATTTCCGACTTGGAAATTTCAGTCTGTAAATTTTTAACCTCTTCTATCACAGCTTGTGGAAATTCTAGCACAAAACCATATTGCAATAAAATTTCTTTCATTGCAATTTCGTTTCGACGTTCGTCATTTAATTTTTCCAGTATAATACCTTCTGGATTTTTAAGCTTTTCACTCCAATCTGTTATTTGTACAACTACTCGATCGTCCTTCTGTAGGCCTTTGCTATTTTTTTCATTGATAAAAATATCTTTCGTCATCGATCTATTATCAACCACTACAAAGGCAAAGTGCTTATTCAATTGGACGGTACCAATAAAAACCTCTTGGGCGTGCTTTACAATGCGAGTCACAATGGCTTCTGGTTTTACTAAATCAGGTTTTTGTTTAATAATAAGAATTGCAACGGTATCACCAGGCATCGCATTCTTCTGATTTTCTCGACGAACGATTATGTCGGTATCAAATCCTTTCACGGTCACGAATCCTTTGCCTTGCGCGCTTATGTCGATAATGCCTTCTAATTCTTGATTTATGATAGAAATGGGCTTCTTTTTTGATTTTGTCATAATGTTTTTGAATTATTAGAATACTTGATTTTCATCACTTAATACATTTGAGTCTTCATTCATTTCAACATAAGGTGGAATAATTGTTTCGATATATTGTTGAATTATTTGATCAAATTTATTTTTTTCATCAAATAAAATTTCAATACCAATTGCCTGCGCAAAAAAAGGTAGTTCGTTTGCTAGAATCTTTTCTTTGAGCAACATCAATCGCGCTGCGTCTTTCTCGGTTGTAACAATAATTTTGTTGTCGCTCGCTAAATGCTTAAACGCAGCTGTAATTTCTTCGAGGTCATCAAAAGTAAAGTAGTGATGATCTTTGTATTTGAGTGAATGTACTTTCTTATATTGAGTTTGCAAATGTAATAGCAAAGGCAATGGGTTGGCTATGCCTGTAACAAGTAGTATTTCGGTCTCATTATTGGGATGAATCTTACTTGGACTAAGTGAGTAAAGTTGTTTGTATTGAATACTCGAAAAAAACAATTGCTGATGCGGTAATGGCTGAATCTCTTTTTCAATTTCATTTCTTTTAGTTGGTGTTAAATCTGAAGGACATTTTGAAATAAGAATCAGATCAGCTCTTGATGCAGCGCCACGGCTTTCACGCAATAAACCAAATGGCATGATATAATCTCTAGTATAGAGTCGATCAAAATCGCTGAGTAAAATCGATAATCCAGGCTTTACAGTTCTATGCTGAAATGCATCATCTAACAAGATTACTTGAACATGTGGTTTTTGTTGAAGCAATTGTGGAATAGCCGTCATTCGCTCTTCTGCCACACAAACTTCAATCAAAGGGTGCTTAGATTTAAACTGAAACGGTTCATCTCCAATTTCATGTGAAGTGCTTTGCATGTCGGCAATTCTAAATCCACGACTAGCACGTCTATACCCACGACTCAAAGTCGCAATGGCGTACTGTCGAGAAAGCAGCTCAATTAAGTACTCTATATGTGGGCTTTTTCCTGTGCCACCTACTGTAATATTTCCTACTGAAATTACAGGTGTACTAAATGAAATTGATGAAAATATATCCCAATCATACATCTTGTTTCGCAGCGTGACTACTAACCCATATATTAAAGCAAATGGCAATGATATATATTTAAGCAGCGATAATAAAATAGAATTCATATTAATAATACAATATTAGGCCAAACACGAGGATTAAATAGAAATAAAGTGCGAAGTAATAATTTGGTCAAAAGCTGACTATATGCCAAAGCCAGTCAATTAGAATAACATGTTCAGGACTGTATTCAGTCAAACTGCTATTTTTTCACTTAGGCAATGGATAAAGCTTATTGAATACGCTTATATTTACCACCTATTTTACGTTATCGATATGAATGTTATTCAGCAAATTTTAGAAATTCTAAAATATATACTTCCATCTATTGTTGTGCTTATCGCATCAGCTTATATTGTCAATAAATTTCTGATAAAAGAAATTGAACGGAAGCAAATGGCAATTTTTCAGCAAAATTCTGAAAAGTCGATGCAAATGAGGTTACAAGCTTATGAACGTTTAACTATTTTTATTGAGCGTATTCGACCCATGAATATGATAAGCAAATTATATTCAAAAGAAGCTACTGCCCAAGATTTGCAATTGGCTATGGTGCAAACTATTCGGGCTGAATTTGAGCATAATATTTCGCAACAATTGTATGTGTCACATCAAGTCTGGCAAACCATTAATGCTGTAAAAGAGCAAGAAATTACTATGCTCAACCGGGTAGGATCTTCTTTGCCAATGGGCGCTCCCGCTGCTGATTTAATTAAAGCGATTTCGGAGCGTGTGATTCAGCAGGAAGAAGACGCTCCAACAGCCATTGCCTTAGAAGCTTTGAACAAAGAAGCGAAAATTTTATTATTCGAAAATCGATAAGATTTTTAGCCTCATTTTTTTCTTAAAATTTATTTATGGTTTTAGACAAACAAAATTTTTTCTTTATTGGCATCGGTGGTGCAGGCATGAGTGCCATGGCTCAATACTTGGCAGGTAATAATAAGCATGTAAGAGGCAGTGATAGATTATTTGCGTATGCTGAAAATGACTACATCAAAACACAATTGGCCAAAGAGAATATTCAATGTTTTTTGCAAGATGGCAGTGGCATTGATGAAAATACCGAAGCTGTGATTATTTCAACAGCTATAGAAGATACGAACCTAGAAATTGCAAAAGCCCAAGCGCTAAACATACCTATTATTTTACGGGCGGATTTGTTAGCAGAGATTTGTGATAGTCGCAAAACTATTGCAATAGCTGGTACTTCAGGAAAGTCTACAGTAACTGCTATGTTGTTTCATATTTTACACGAGTGTGGAGTAAGCCCTTCTTTGATTACTGGTGCTGGTTTGGCGAGTTTGCAAACTGAAGGAGGCATCGGAAATGCATTCGTTGGTAAGAGCGATTATTTATTAATTGAAGCTGATGAAAGCGACGGGACCTTGGTGAAATACAAGCCCCAGATAGGTCTTTTATTAAGCATCGATAAAGATCATAAAGAGTTAGAAGAACTGGCTGAAATTTTTAATACTTTCAAACGAAATACACAAGAGTACTTTATAGTAAATTACGCACATCCTCTTGCAAAAGCCTACTCTCAAAATATAAGTTTAGACTTTGGAGAGGGCACTCGTTTTGAAGGTAAAGATTTCAAACAAATCGGTTTTTCTATTTCCTTTTATGTAAATGATATCTTGTTCAAAATACCTACTATTGGTAAACACAATATGGAGAACGCGCTAGCATGTATGGCAGTAGCTGATTTATTGGGTGTTCATTTGGAGCAATGTGCAAATGCTTTGCAAACTTATGGAGGAATATATCGCAGGCATCAATTATTAGGAGAGCATTTGGGCATTACGGTTATTGACGATTACGCACACAATCCAGCTAAAATTGCAGCTTCTATTCGTGCCTGCCAACCAGTAGGTAATAGATTGATAGCTTGGTTTCAGCCACATGGCTATGGTCCAACAAGATTTATTCGTAAAGAATTAGTTGAAGAAATTTCGAATTGCATGCGAGCTGATGATGAAATTTGGATGAGCGAAATATATTATGCAGGTGGCACTGCGATTAAAGATATTTCGGCGAAAGACTTAATACAAGACTTGAAATTCAGCGGAATCAATGCTTATTTCGAGGCTGATCGAAAGCAACTGTTTGAAAAAGTAATCACTAATTTGCACGCTGGCGACGTCTTATTGCTAATGGGTGCAAGGGATCCAAGTTTAGAAAAATTTGCAAATGAGGTTTTTCAAGATTTAAAGAGAGTAAAAAAATAAATTTTTTTCGCTAACATTTTTTAACTTTAAGTCGTCTCAAAATAACTAGCAATTACTTATCAATTAAAATTAAACTAATAAGCTGTATGCAAACAAATAAAATTATTTATCTGACTAGCTTAGCATTTTTGGCTGTAGCAAGTTTTGTAGCTTGTCATCCCCAAAAAGCACCTAGCAAAATAGAGGGGTTTGCGCCTATTTACATGTCATTGAGTCAAATTAAAAATATTGAAACCTTAGCACCCCAAACGACTATTAATGCGGGTAAAATTTATCAATACGGCAATAATTTAACTTTTCAAGCCGATGTAAGTAAAGGTATTCATGTTATAGATTGCAGTAATCCTAGCGCGCCTGTAAAACTCAAGTTTATTTCTATACCCGGTGCGAGTGAGATAGCTATTAAAAATAATATGCTTATTACAAATAATTTCACGGATTTAGTAAGTCTCGATATTTCTAATCTGAATGATATTAAAGTTATCAATCGTGTTACTAATGTTTATAATGTGTCTGAAGGTTTATTGCCAGATGCTTCAAATACTTTTTTCGAATGCCCAGATAAAAGTAAAGGCATCGTGATTGGATGGGAGAAGAAAACATTGACTGACCCTAAGTGTAAAACACTGTAATATTTTTCGAAAAAAATTAGATCAAAACATGAAGAAAGTAATTTTTATATTAGCTATTGGCACTTTATTTTTTATAGTTGCTTGCGAAAAAGCAAACATGAATTCTGGTGCTATTTCAACGAATCCATCAGGTAAAGCTGGTTCTCTAGCTCGGTTTGCTATTGTTGGAAACTATTTGTATGCTATCGATCAGAGTGATTTAAGTATTTTCGATATTACGAATCCATCCACTCTTATTTTTAAGAAGAAATTAAATGTTGGTGAAAGTATCGAAACTATATTTCCATTTCGAGATAAGCTTTTTATAGCAAGCAATTCAGGTATGTATATGTATAATATCACTGATCCTCTATTGCCGGTTAAAGAATCCTTTGTACAGCATATTACAGGCTGCGATCCAGTAGTTGCAAACGCAACGCATGCATATTTAACAATAAGAAGTGGCCGTTTATGCGGGAGCAATAACTTAAATGTACTTGAAGTGTATAAACTCGGTACGAACATCGCAACACCTACCTTCGTTACAAGAATCAATATGCAAAATCCAGTTGGTTTGGGCTTGCATGGCAATTATCTTTTTGTAGCAGATAAAATGCAAGGCTTAGTCGTATTTGATATTACGAATGGAGATAGTCCTTTGCAAAAACAAGTAATCCAAGGTGAAACTTTTATAGATGTAATCGTAAATAACAATATCCTAATTTGTATGCTAACAGACGGTATAGCCTATTATGATATCTCTGATATGCAAAATATTACCAAACTTTCAACTTTAAAATAAATGCGGAATTTATCTAAACTGCTCGGAATAAGTGTATGCTGTCTCCTTCTTGCGGTATCATCAATAGCTCAAGATGCTGATTTTAAATGTGTTACTCTAAAAATAGCACCCATAAAGCTCGTTGCATTTGAGCCGAATTTAAGTTTTTCGGTCGAAAGGCGAATGGCGAATAGATTGGGTTTTCAGATCCAAACAGATTATATTTTTTATCGAGTAGTCTTCGATGGTGAACCACCTTCATTCCAATATAATGGCGTACGAATCTTTCCAGAAATGCGCTATTATTTTAGCAAAAAAGCATCAGAAGGATATATTGGGATGAATATGATGGGAAAATTTACAAGAGAAAAATTCGAAGAATTCGTGACTGAAACCAACAGCAGCGGAATCACCTTTCAGCGGTTGATTCCCTTTTCATCTAAGAAAAGGGCATTAGCTATGCATGCACTAATAGGTTACCAATTTTACATCGATAAAGAAGACCGAATCAATATTGATATGAATTTTGGAGCGGGGTTGCGCTACAAATCTGTCGACGGATTTCGTGGCTCCGACCAACAATTGAGTTTCTTTTACAATGATTTCAATCGCGGTCCAATGATAAGTGCTGTTGCAAATCTAAAAATAGGTTACAGTATTTTCAGATAGCTAAATTTTATTCACTACAATTTATATACTTTACTTTTGCGGCTCATTAATTTTTGATTAAAACATGAGTGATAGAAAAGTAGTAAGCGATTCTGGTATCGAAATTCAAAAAGTTTATACAGAAGCAAATTACCAAAAGGAGCTTCCAGGGCAGTTTCCATTTACGCGCGGTATTCACGAAGGCATGTACCGTGATAAAGCTTGGACCATGCGCCAATATGCAGGTTTTAGCACCGCTGAAGAATCAAACGAGCGGTATCATTTTTTGTTGAAGCAAGGTGTTACAGGTTTAAGTGTCGCGTTTGATTTACCCACGCAAATAGGTTATGATAGCGATGATGAAATGGCAAAAGGAGAGGTTGGTAAAGTAGGCGTGGCTATTGATACGTTAGAAGACATGGAGCGTTTATTTAAAGGTATACCCTTAGATCAGGTTAGTACATCTATGACAATTAATGCAACAGGTTTTATTCTTTTAGCATTTTATGTAGCCTTAGCGAAAAAGCAAGGTGTAGATGTAAAAACAATAACAGGAACTATTCAAAACGATATTCTTAAAGAGTATGCTGCAAGAGGAACATATATATATCCTCCTAAACCATCTATGCGATTGATTACAGATATTTTTGCGTTTTGTAGTCAAGAAGTACCAAAGTGGAATACAATATCTATTTCGGGATATCATATTCGCGAAGCAGGGAGTACTGCAGTTCAAGAGTTGGCATTCACCTTAGCAAATGGGAAAGCCTATTTGAAAGCAGCTATCGAACAAGGTCTCGATATAAATATTTTTGCAAAAAGACTTTCATTTTTCTTTAATGCGCACAATCACTTTTTTGAGGAGATTGCAAAGTTTCGTGCAGCAAGAAGATTATGGGCTCATATTACGAAAGAATTAGGTGCTACATCGCTCGAAGCACAAAAATTGCGCTTTCATACCCAAACTGGGGGCAGTACCCTTACTGCTCAACAACCCATGAATAATATAGTGCGTGTAACGGTTCAAACCCTAGCAGCGACGCTAGGTGGAACTCAAAGTTTACATACCAATGGATATGATGAAGCACTGAGTTTGCCCACAGAACAAGCTGCAGGATTGGCATTACGTACACAACAAATTATAGCGGAAGAAAGCGGAATTTGTGACACCGTAGATCCTTTTGCGGGTAGTTTTTTTATGGAAAGTTTAACCAATGATTTGGAGAAAGAAGCCAAATTACTGATTGAAAAAATAGATGTTATGGGTGGTGCAGTGAGCGCAATTGAGCAAGGTTTCATTCAAGAGCAAATTGCCCATGCGAGTTATCAGTACCAAAAGGCTGTAGAAAAAAATGAGAAGATTATAGTTGGTGTTAATAAGTATATCAGCCAAGATACAATTGAAACACCCATAATGAAAATCGATGCATCTGTAGAAGTATTGCAAGTAAATCGTTTAAAGACTTACAAAGCAGACCGTGAACAAGCAATTATCAATAAAAAATTATTGGCAATTACGCAGGCTGCAAGCACGAAGCAAAATTTAATGCCTTTGGTAATCGATGCGGTTGAAAATAAGTGTACCCTGGGAGAAATTGCACATTGTTTGCGCAAAGTTTGGGGAGAATTTCGTGGTTAAAGGATAGCCATATTTATTTCTTAAATTACCTTACTTTTGACATCTAACAAAACATAAAATTAAAATTATGAACCATAATGAATTTAATCAATATGCTGTAAAACATAGAGGTATTAGTAGTGCAACTTTGCATAACTACACCACTCATATGCAAAAAAGTGTTACTAATTTAACCCCTTACATTATTGAAGAAAGACCCATGAATGTAGCAAGTATGGATGTTTTTTCGCGTTTAATGATGGATCGTATTATTTTTTTAGGAGAGGGTATCAATGATTATGTTGCAAACATAGTTACAGCTCAGCTCTTATTCCTTGAAAGTGTGGATCGAACACGCGACATTCAAATGTATTTAAACAGCCCAGGAGGTGGCGTTTATGCAGGTTTGGGAATATATGATACCATGCAAATAATTGCTCCTGATGTAAGTACAATTTGTACAGGTATGGCAGCTAGTATGGGCGCTGTTCTTATGTGCGCAGGTGTGAAAGGAAAACGAACGGCTTTGAAGCATTCTCGCATTATGATTCACCAACCTATGGGTGGTGCAGAAGGTCAAGTGTCTGATATGGAAATCACAATTCGGGAAACTTTAAAATTAAAAAAAGAATTATACGAAATCATCGCTTACCATACTGGTCAAAAATATGCTAAAGTTGAAAAAGATAGCGATCGTGATTATTGGATGACTGCTGAAGAAGCTAAAGAATATGGGATGGTAGACGAAATTCTCTCTAGAAATCCTCGAAAAGAAGTATAAATTTCTTATATAGCACGTACTAAGTTATAAATTATATTGATCGTAATGTGTATTTCTTCATTGTGAAAAGTACTTTTTCTTGCAAGTCTTTCGCACTTGTTAAAGTTCAATTGTTGAGTTGTTTGACGACTAAATTCCGAATTTTGGGGTCTGAATTAAATCCAAAAAACTATGGAGTTCTGAAATATGTTAGTAAATTTTATATCATCGAATGATTTTTGAATGCATTTTATTGTTAGATTTAGCACCTAAAAAAAACACTATAAAAACATGAAAAAGATTTACTCATCAATTTTCTTCTCTTTATTTTCCATTTTTTCAGTAAATGCCCAACTTGCTTCTCTTGCTTGGAATATGACGATTGGTTCCACAGGCGAAGATATAGGTAACGCAATGGTAAGTGATAAAGCAGGTAATGTGTTCACAATAGGGCACTTTGCTGGCAATTATACTATCCCTGGTTCATCTGTTACGGTAACTAGTCTTGGGGGTACGGATGTAGTTCTGCAAAAGTATAATTCAGAAGGACAAATACAATGGGCTAAAACTTTCGGGGGTACTAGTTTTGATGAGGGGATTGACATCGCCATTGATTCGAATGGTAATATTTTTGTCACGGGTACTTTTTTTGGCAGTGTAGATTTTAACCCTGCCCCTGGAACAGGTTCTGCAAATGTATTTACAATTGCACCATCTGGTTTGCTAGATGTATTTGTTTCGAAATTTGATAATAATGGAAATTTTATTTGGGCGAAAAAAATTGGAGGAACTTCAGATGACGAAAGTGGCCAATTGAATGTTGATGAGCAAGGTAACGTTGTCACGGTTGGATGGTTTAAAGGGACAGTTGACTTCAATCCTAATTCTGCTGTATCCAACTTGACTAGCGCTGGTGCCTATGATTGTTTTGTTCAGAAATTAAATAACAATGGAGAATTCATGTGGGCTAGAAGATTTGGGACTAACACAGATGATTATGTAAATACGGTTGGAATAGGTGTCAATAATTCGATTATTTTAGGTGGAACCTTTAAAGGAACGGTTGATTTCAATCCAGGTACAGCTGTTTTCAATCAAACATCAGCTGGTTTATTCGACGCCTTTTTACTCTCGCTTTCATCAGATGGTAATTTTAATTGGGCGAAACGATATGGTGCTGAAAATGACGATGATGTGCGTGACCTAGTAATTACGCCATCTAAAAAAATAGTTGTTCAAGGAAATTATTTGGGCAACGTTAATTTCAATAGTCCAAATAACGCCATTTTAAATCAAGTCGGTTGGGGGCAAGATATTTTTATTTTGTATCTGAATAGTAATGGTGATTTTAATTGGGTTAAACGTTTAGGTGGAGCAGCCTATGATACCGGTATGAAAGTTGGTTTTGATTACGAAGAAAATATATATGCTTGTGGTGTTTTTCAGAATACTGCTGATTTCGACCCAGGTCCGAATGTTACAAATATGACTGCCTTAGGTTCTGGTGATTCATATTATGTCAAACTCAATCCATTAGGCGATTTAATTTGGGCTCGACAATTAGGTAAAGTGTCTGGAGCGGCTCTTTTTGTGAGAGATGTGAACATTGATAATTTTGGTAACGTATTTTCATTAGGTTCATTTTATGGTACTTGTGATTTTAATCCTAACAATTCACAGCAATTACTAGGTACCTCGAATGGAGGTGCTGATTTTTATATGCATAAGATGTGCCAATGTGAAACGGCAAATAGTAACCTGGTTACTGGTGATTGTAACACAAGTGTGAATGTAAATGTATTTCTAAAGGGGTACATAGCCAGTTCAACACCATCAAGTGTTACAATGAAGCCAACTTTATTAAATCAATCAGTGTCTGGTGCTAGACCGATTGATTGTGATGTTGTGACTATCGAATTACGAAGCACTACTGCTCCTTTTACTACTATGGGCACAGCTCAAGCTAAGTTGAATATTTTTGGACAAGCTACCGGCACATTGAATGTTGATTTGTCGGGATCATTTTACATTGTAGTGAAACATAGAAATTCTGTAGAAACATGGAGTGCTCAACCTGTTACAATTATGAATCGAGCAATCACTTATAATTTCACTGACCAAATAGCAAAGGCTTATGCGCAAAATATGTCCAGCCTTCAAAACTCAAATTTATTTGCCTTACATTCAGGTGATATTACAAATGATGGCGTCGTAGATAATAATGACTTCTCAACTTGGGAAACAGATGCTAATGATTTTGCTAGTGGTTATCTTGCAACTGATTTGGATGGCGATGGAAGTGCAGAGAATGCTGACTTTTCGATTTGGGAGTTAGCTGCAAATGATTTCATAGGTTCTATTGCACCTTAAGTTTTATTTTCTATTATTGATTTTACCACAATAAGTTAGATACTTTTTTGGTACATTGTACTATTACTATTTACTTGTACCCTCAAACAATTATTGTATGAATAAAAAGATATTATCATTTTTCTTGGCATGTAGTATATTCAGTGACAACTTGTTTGCTGGAGGTTCTAAAGTTGGGTTGCAAGGAATCAAGCAAATCGGAATGGCTCATACTGGAGTTGGTTTTGCGCAAGATGCATCTACCATTTATTTTAATCCGGCAGGTATGAGTTTTGTGATTAATCAATTTGTAGGTGGTATGAATGCGCTGATTCCTTCAACTAGTTTTCTTGAAAAAGGAACAAATATTACTACAGATGCTACAGCACAAGTATTTACGCCGCTAGCAGCATACGGTCAACTTAAATTAAGCAAACGAATCAATGTTGGTATCGGAGCTTATACACCATTTGGAAGCGGTGTGATGTATCCTGCAGAATGGACTGGCAGATACACACTCACAGAAGTCAGTTTACAAACTATTTTCATACAACCGACCGTATCATTTCGAATAACCGATAAATTATCAATCGGTGGGGGATATATTTTTGCAAATGGAAGAGTAAATCTTGAAAAAGACTTGCCAATTGCCTCTTCTACCAATTCGAATGATGCCCACGCTCGACTGAATGGCGACGCGAAAGGAAATGGATACAATGTTGGTATTTATTATAAGAATGACAAGCGATTTAATTTTGGGGTTACTTATCACTCTGAAGTAACGATGAATGTAGACGAAGGCACTGCTGAATTTACGAATATTCCAACTGCTTTATCAACTACATTCCCAGCAAAAAATACATTTGTAACTGAGTTAGATCTACCTGCTGAAATAGCTGTAGGGACTTCTTTCAAGCTGAACAAGCGTACTACTTTTGCCGCCGATTTCAATTATACTTATTGGAAAACATTTGATTCATTAGGATTCGATTATGGCTTAAATACAAGTTCAGTGACAGATGCAAAGTCTCCTCGTCTTTACGAGAATGCAATGGCTTTTAGAGCAGGTATTCAATACGATGCAAGCAGAAACACTCAATTACGGGTGGGGGCGTTTTTCGACCAAACACCTATACAAAATGGCTATGTATCGCCTGAGTTACCCGATAATGATAGATTGGGATTAACCGCAGGAGCGAGTTTTAAATTGGAAGATCGCTTACAATTAGATTTATCAATCATGTATCAAAATGTATTTAAACGTACACAAACGAATAAAGAAACTGGTTTGAGTGGAACCTTCCATACTAAAGTATTAGCACCAGGTGCCGGATTAACTTGGCAAATTCGCAAGAGAACCTCGTATGCTAAAAATTACTAAGCTCAACCTCTTCTCAAAATTTTTATTGAGTGCTTCAACCTTAGGATGATTTCAAATTATGAAAAAATGAAAAAATACATATTACAAATTGCAGGTATTGGCCTTTTATTCAGTGCTTGCAAAACTAACTTGGAACCTCAACTAATCAGCAGTGGTGAAGCTAACTTCTCGCGATTTGTTGCAGTAGGTAATTCGTTGGCATCAGGTTATAGCGATGGCGCCCTTACCTTAGAGGGTCAAAAGAATTCATATCCAAAAATGTTGGCAGAGCAATTTGCTTTAGCAGGTGGAGGCGTATTTAAAGTTCCTTACATGAATGAAGGAGGTGGAAATGATGGCAGTAATAATGCGGGTAGGGTACTAGGCTTTGTAACACCTTGTAACAGTTCAATACCAAGTCTTTCTCCAATCTTAAATCCTAAAGGATCTACGCCATTAAATAATGTAGCTGCACAAGGACCTTATAATTTAGTAGCTGTGCCAGGCATAAGAGCGATTGATGCAAATTGGAATTTGTATAGCTTGTTGAACCCATTTTTGAATCGCTTCGTGCAAACACCTGGTACGAGTACCTTGCTATCAGAAGCGATGCGCATTAATCCAACATTTTTTACATTGTGGTTAGGTAATAACGATGTGCTTGGTTATGCAACAGAAGGCGCACCCGCAGCTTCTGCGAACCCATTAGTACCTGCCATATCTGATGATGTGGCAGTAAAGGTGGCATTAACTACTTTCGTGGATTCTTTAACGAAGTTTGGAGCTAAAGGAGCAATTGCAAATGTGCCAGATGTTACTTCTGTTCCTTATTTTACAACCGTGCCTTGGAATTCCGTGATATTGACGCAAGGTAAGGCTGATACATTAAATCAATTATACGCCTCTTTAAGTTTACCCATAACCTGGACGGCTGGTGCAAATGGTTTGCTAATTGTTGACTCTACGCAGCCAGGCTTTCTGAGAAAGGCGATTGACAAAGACTTAATTTTATTAACCACACCAGGTGATTCAATTCGTTGCGGTGGCTGGGGCGTTTTACCGGATAAACCACTTATCGATAGATATGTTTTAGATAAAGATGAAGTTACTTTAGTTCAACTAGCAACAAGTAACTACAATAAAAGCATTGCTGAACTTGCAGCTGCTAAAAATTTAGCATTGGTAGATATGAATGCTTACATGCGTACGATTACATCTGGTATTGTATACAATGGTATCACCATGAATGCTAAATTTATTTCTGGTGGTGCATTTAGTTTAGATGGAGTTCATCCTAACCCAAGAGGCTATGCCCTTATTGCCAATGAATTTATTCGTAGCATCAACGCAAAATATAAATCAAGCATACCCTATGTAGAATTAACGAAGTACAAGGGAGTTTTGTTCCCATAGTATTCCTATTCGGGGAAAAATTAAGAAATAGAAAAAGGTTTGCTAGGATTGATTATCAAACCTTTTTTAGTTTTATTATCTAGTTTGCTTTAGCCCAAATCACCCAATGGGATTTGCGGAACGAAAATTCTAGTAAATTAGATGTCACGTTAACTATTAACGAGACGAATGAGAAGATGTTTTCAATAGTTGCAAAATATCGAATTACCGCTGCTTAAACATTTCAACATTTCTGATGCTGAATCTGGGTTTAATTTACGAGTATTCGTTCCATTTTTCTGCTCGACTTTCCTTCACATAAGACGTAATAAAGTCCTAATGGCATGTTTACTAAAGGTTGAATAGCTATTTTATTTTCTGATAAATAAGTCGTTTCTATATTAATTTTCATCCCTTTTGCATCAAACATTTGGATGCTTTGAATATCATGATCAGATTGGACAAAAAATGTTTGTTGCCCTGTAATTGGATTCGGATATAACAACATTCCCATTTCTTGACTTACGATTGCTGTACTCAAAGGCCAAGCACCAGGCCATTTATATTTAAATACACCATATCCCGAATTGGTTGAGGGGATTTGATTGGTAGTGGCCAAATAAATACCAGTTTCAATTATATTCCAAATTCCATCTAATACAGCAGAACCATTAAGATAAGTATCTGGATCTCTTGTTTGTGTTTTGCAAATTCCATTTACACACCAAAACAACATAATCACTTAATAGTCATCAACCTTTCTTGTCCAGAATGAGACATGAAGTGCAGCGTTCCGTCTTCCTCGAGTCTCTGCCTAAGGACCGGCGCGGACAGAAATCTAGCGCATCTGGCATTTACTCTCGATAAATTTGTCGGGATAAGAATTGGTCTGCCACACAAATCACATCAGTATAAATGAAAATCAAAAGATATTAGCTTTTATTATACAGATAGAAATTACAAGGACTAAAAACTCTATTGTCTACACATAGAAAAAGAGGTTGTCCAATGAAGGACAACCTCTTTTCTGTTTTATGATAAATAGATTCTGAATTTCTTGCTCTTTCGAGCTTTCTATTCAAAGTTGCTATTAGTCATTTTTACGAA
>JBIIJE010000008.1:0-48754 GCA_044234005.1 Chitinophagaceae bacterium
ACAGATACAATAATTGCAACATCCAAGAACCTTTAAATCCGGTATGACCTGTCAGGAACACTTTCTTTCCTTCAAAATACTTTTTTAAATAATCGATGGTTACCATTTCTTCCAAATCGGATTTGTTTGCCATAAATGTTCTAATTCTTCTTTATCACGCATTGTGTCCATACATTTCCAAAAACCTTTATGTCGAAAACCAACTATTTGTTTATTACTTGCCAAATCATACATAGGTTGTCTCTCCCACATTACTTCGTCCAAATTTTCATTGTTTAAGTAATCTTTAATTTCGGGCTGCAACACAAAAAAACCGCCATTTATCCATGTCCCGCTATCTTCTGGCTTTTCTTCAAATTGCAAAACTGTTCCATGGTCATCCATATTTACTATACCAAAACGGCTTGTAGGCTGAATGGTGGTCATGGTGCAGATTTTACCATGTTGTTCATGGAAGCTGATAAGTTGATTGATATCTATATCGCAAACTCCATCGCCATAAGTAAGCATAAAAGGTTCATTATTTGTATAGGGCAAGACCCTTTTCAATCTGCCTGCTGTCATGGTTTCAAGTCCGGTATCAATCATAGTGACTTTAAAAGGCTCGGTATTGGACTTATGTATTTCAACTTGATTGTTTGATAAATCTACCGTTACATCAGCATTATGTAAAAAATAATTCGTAAAGTATTCCTTTATTACATTGGCTTTATAACCCGCACAGACAATAAATTCTCTATGCCCGTAGGCAGAATAAATATTCATAATATGCCAAAGCATAGGCTTGCCCCCAATTTCTATCATTGGCTTAGGCCTCAAATGACTTTCTTCAGAAATACGTGTACCTAAACCTCCTGCAAATAAAACTACTTTCATATATTCTTCACACTGTTATGATTCACGAAATACGTTCATTCAAGGTAAAATTCCAAATGACTTAGCCGGAAAAATCAGAGTGACTGCAACTAAATTAAACTTAAATTATGTAAACTTTAATCAACCTCACTTGCGTCAATCTTCAATAATCATGATAAGAGTCAAAGTATTCTAAATTCATGGCCATAAATCAGATGCTACAAAATCAAGTACAAGTGATTTTACGACATTGTTTTTTCATCTGTGCTAGCCAAAAATTAATTGATAATCAATATCATCGGGTTCATCATCTTTTTCTTTGAGGATAGTCGTTCGAAAAATTAACCTTTTAGCGCGGCGATTTAATATAAAAATCAGTAGGTTTACAACATGAGAGTCATTATTGTAGATGATGAAAAAAGTAGTGCCCAGGTGCTTGATAAATTAATTGAAGCGCATTTACCACAACTACAAGTTGTTGGAATTGCCAATCAAGCTGAAAATGCAGTTGAGCAAATTCAATTGCAAAAGCCTGATTTGGTTTTTATGGATATTGAGTTACCCACTATGTCTGGTTTTGACATTTTAGAAAAAGTAAAAAATGTAAGCTTTGATGTAATATTTACGACAGCTCATTCTCAGTATGGGATTAAAGCAATCCAATATAGTGCTATTGATTACTTATTAAAACCTATCCATCACGATGATTTGAAAGAAGCTGTAGTTCGCGTAGAAGAGCATCGTTCAGCAAGCAACCCTTTAGATAAAATAAAACTGCTACTTGAAAATATTCAGCACTTACAACAAAATGAATCATTCAATCGAATAGCAATACCTACAGGGGAAGGATTGAAATTTTTACTAGCCAGCGATATAATACGTTGTATGAGTAATAACAATTATACAACGATTTACACCGTACAAAAAGAGAAAATACTCATCAGTAAAACCTTAAAGGAAATAGAAACTTTATTGCATGGACAAAATTTTTGCAGGGTCCATAATTCACATTTGATTAATCTTTCCCATATTTCAAAATTTATAAAAGGAGCAACTAATATGCTTATTATGGCAGACCAAGCAGAAGTTGAAGTGAGTCGTCGTAAAAAAGATGAACTCATAAAAATTTTAAATTTATAACAGCTTATCATAAAGAACATACGATTCATTTTAAAATATAATTCTATGAAACAATTACTTTACTTGCTTCTCCTAACCTTATTTGTTGTTGTGAATTGTGAGGCGCAAAAAATATTTTCAGAAGGCATAATCAAATACGATGTTTACCGCAACAATGGCAAAGCACCTGAAGGCATATTTGTAGTAACAGTTAAAGCAGGAATGATAAAGCAAGAATTGGCTATGAATAATGGTTTTAACAATATTACTATTTACAATCAAAAGACAGGAATTACACTTTCATTGAGTATGAGAGAAGGTGCAAAATATGCCATGGAAATAAGTCAGGAAGAATTAAAAGAAAAAAACAAGCGTTTTGAAAATGCGCAATTAACACCAACCCAAAATTCTAAAAAAATAGCGAGCTATCATTCAAAAGGCATGCAAGTAAATTATACAAGTGGTGATGTTGTTGAAATATTCTACACGCCCGAACTTACAGTACAAAATACTGCCTTAAATACCATGTTCCCAGGTCTAGGAGGAATAGCCTTAGAGTATGTCACAAAATCTTCGAAAGATTTAAGCTTTAAATTCATTGCGACACAAATAGATATTCAGCCTGTTGATATTTCAGTTTTTAACATTCCAAGTGATTATAAAATTGTGACAAAAACTGAACTCGAAAAATTGAAATAAAGCAATTACATTCGCCCTTATTTATCATGAAATTTTTAATTGTTGGATTGGGAAATATTGGACCTGAATATGTGGAAACACGACACAATATTGGCTTTGATGTTTTAGAAGTTTTTGCAAATAAACATCAATCTAAATTTACGAATGATAGATTGGCTGATATTTGTGAAGTAAAATTCAAAGGGAGAATTTTACTTCTGATAAAACCAACAACTTATATGAATTTGAGTGGCAAAGCATTCAAGTATTGGATGGATAAAGAAAAAATATCCATTGAAAACACCTTGACAATTGTTGACGATTTGGCATTCCCATTGAATGTACTTAAAGTAAGAGCAAGTGGTTCAGATGCTGGACATAACGGATTAAAAAGTATTCAAGAATCTATTGGCACCACCGCTTATCCAAAAATTAGATTTGGTATTGGAAATAATTTTCCTAAAGGTAAGCAAGTTGATTATGTTCTAGGTAGATGGAAAGATGATGAAATCCCGATAGTAAATGAAAAAGTAGCGGCTTGTGTTGAAATAATTGAAAACTTTGCCACAATAGGCTTAGAAAGAACCATGAATTTAGCGAACAATAAAAAATTTGACAATTAGAGTATGAAAATATTTTGTGTAGGACGAAATTATGCTGAACATGCGCTCGAATTAAATAATGCAGTGCCCGCAGAACCTGTTATTTTTATGAAGCCCAGCACCGCTTTGCTTCCAGAAAGTAAAGATTTTTACTATCCAAATTTTACAAAAGATTTACACTACGAATGTGAATTAGTGATTCGCATCTGTAAAAACGGCAAAGCCATTCAAGAAAAATTTGCACACACCTACTATGATGCCATCACTGTGGGCATTGATTTCACAGCCCGCGACATTCAACAGCGACAAAAGGAGAAAGGTCTGCCATGGGAAATTGCGAAGGCCTTTGACAACTCAGCAGTAGTCGGTAATTTTACTTCAGTAAATAGCTTTGACACTAAGCAACCATTTGAATTTAATCTTGAAAAAAATGGAATGAAAGTTCAGCAAGGAAATTCTAATGATATGTTGTTTTCATTTGAAAAAATTATAGCTTACGTATCCCAATTTTTCACATTAAATATGAGTGATTATATTTTTACCGGTACACCCAGCGGAGTTGGACCAGTTTTAATAGGCGATGAATTGAAAGGATACTTAATGAGAGATGAAAAATTCAAATTAAAGATTAAATAGAATTTCTGAACAATTTATACCGATTGAAATTTTATAACACCGATTGGTATTGCTGCGAGCTTCCTTCGTCATCAACATCAATATCATCGGCACAGGCAGACCAATTTTTCGTGCCTCAATTTGCGCTTAACAAAATAACCATCGGCAATTACCTCTCTATGATTTGGCCTGCGACATAAATCATATGGGTATTACATATCATCGTTGATAGGATTGTACTTGCAACATTTCTAACCTGTTTAGGAATCCCCAACAATCGGAACTTAATTCTCACGCTTCAACAACATATCTAACAAGGCATGCAAGTGCACTTTATGTTTTTCCATGACCGGCACCTTCTCTAAATATGCGTAAGCCTGCTTGGTATAGGTGTTAATTTCATCTTGAATTAAACTTTTTAACTGTAAACTTTCAAAGAAAGCGAGGGTGTCAATTACCTTGTTTTTATCATTTCGATTACATAACTCCTTCAAATTTTGCAATTGATCTTCGTTAGCAAGTTCAGCTGCTTTAGCTAACAAAAAAGTCTTCTTATTAGCCAAAATATCACCTCCTAATTGCTTTCCAGTTTTATTCGCATCACCATAAGCGTCTAAGTAATCATCTTTTAATTGGAATGCAATACCCATACTTTTCCCTAAATCATACAATAGACCAGAACAACCATCCGTTGCCCCACCCAACATAGCCCCAAATTTCATTGAAGCAGCTAATAAAACCGAAGTTTTTAATGTAATCATCTGCAGATACTCGTCTATTTTAACAAACTCTCTTTTCTCAAAGTCCATATCTAATTGTTGACCTTCACAAATCTCGATGGCAGTTTGGTTAAACAAGGTAATGACATCATGTATATACTGTGTGTTAATTTTATTTAAATGCACATAAGCAAAAATATTCATCACATCTCCGGATAAAATGGCCGTAGGCAAGTCCCACTTTTCGTGAACAGTGGTAAAACCTCGTCGCAAAGGTGCTTGATCCATGATATCATCATGCATCAACGTGAAATTATGAAATAGCTCAATAGCAGTAGCCAAATTCCAAACATCATTATTCAAAGGCGCAAACAATTCGTGCGTCATCAAACAGGCAACTGGTCTAACTCGCTTTCCACCAAGTTTTAATAAGTAAGAACACGGTTCATATAAATTTTGGGGCTGCGATGGAAACTGATGTCGATTGAAAAATGTTTCGAATTGAAGCAATAAATCTTGAAATGTTTGCATGAGCACAAAAGTAAGTTGAACACCATTTACTTTAAAAAATATTATGAATGAAATAGGAGATTAATATGGCTTGGCATAGCTATTGATAAAAGGGGTGTTTAACCTTAGTTATTTAGATATCCCAACATTAAACTGACAAAATGCAAGTTAATTATGATAAATAACAGACAATATTACGGCAATTCGGAGGAAGATATTGAAATCATGCCAATAGTGCCGCTAACAGAAGATGAGATGAGTGATGAGGAAAAAAAGAAATTACCTCCAGATCTAATCATTTTGCCTTTGCGTAATACCGTTTTATTTCCAAATGTAGTTATACCAATAACTGTATCGAGAGAAAAATCTAAAAAAGCATTACAAGAAGCCGAAAAAAATGGGAAACAAATAGGTGTTATTTCGCAATTAGATGCGAAAAGTGACAACCCAAGTTTTCAAGACATAAATAAAATTGGAACTGTCGCGCAAATAATTAAGCAAATAAAAATGCCCGATGATAGTTTAACAGTATTTATTCGTGGCCAAATTCGATTTGAAGTAAATGAGTGGATACAAGACGAGCCTTTCTTTAAAGCAAAAGTATCTTACATGGATGATATTATCCCTGCGATGGATGATGAATATGCAGCCATGATATCCACAGTGAGAGACATGGCGGAGCAACTCATGCGAAAATCACAAAACGTACCTCCTGAGGCAAGTATCGTATTGAAAAATATTGAAAATATTTCCTTTCTGAATCATTTTATCGCTTCTAATCTAAATTGTGAAATCAAGGAAAAGCAAAATTTGTTAGATGAGAACGATTTTAAACTTCGTACTGAAAATTTACTTCGTTTGCTGCAATTAGAACTACAACATGTAGAACTAAAAAATAAAATTACCGATAAAACGCGCGGAGAGCTTGATAAACAGCAAAGAGATTATTTCCTGAATCAACAACTCAAAGCCATCAAAGATGAATTAGGTGGAGAAAGTAATGACAGGGAAATAAAAGACATGCAAAAGCGTGCCGAAACTAAAAAATGGAGTGAGGCCGCTAAAGAAATGTTTCAAAAAAGTGTTGAAAAATTGGAACGTATGCATCCATCAACACCCGACTATTCTACGGTATATAATCATATCGACTTGATGCTTGATTTACCTTGGAACGAATATACGGTAGATATTTACGACATAAAAAAAGCGAGGAAAGTATTAGATGATGATCACTATGGCATGGATAAAATCAAAGATCGGATTCTCGAATATTTAGCTGTTTTGAAATTGAAAGGAGATATGAAATCTCCGATACTTTGCTTTATCGGACCTCCAGGTATTGGGAAAACCTCGTTAGGAAAATCAATTGCAAATGCCATCGGGCGAAAATATGTGCGTTTCAGTTTGGGAGGCTTACATGATGAAAGTGAATTGCGAGGGCATCGGAAAACGTATATAGGAGCTATGCCAGGAAGGATTATTCAATCATTACGAAAAGTAAAATCAAGTAATCCGGTATTTATTTTAGATGAAATAGATAAATTAGGTCGTGATTTTAGAGGTGATCCGAGTAGTGCTTTGCTTGAAATATTAGATCCAGAGCAAAACAATAGTTTTTATGATAACTATCTCGAGATTGAGTACGATTTATCGAAAGTATTATTTATTGCAACTGCCAATAGCTTGAATGAAATACAACCCGCCTTGCGTGATAGACTAGAAATAATCGACTTGAGTGGTTATGCGGTTGAAGAAAAAACAGAAATCGCTAAGAAACATTTATTACCCAAACAAAAAGAAGCACACGGGTTAGATAAGTATACTATCAAAATGAACAATGCCGCGATTGTAAAACTTATTCAGGAATATACGCGTGAAAGTGGAGTTCGTGAATTAGAAAGGCAACTGGCATCTATAATGCGCAATTTGGCTATGCGTGCTGCTATGGATGATTCGCTCACCCAGTTTGAAGTCACAGAAAGTTTGATCGAAGAAATCTTGAATAAACCTCGCTATACAAATGATATTTACAACAAATCAAATCCGCCAGGTGTGGCAGTAGGCTTGGCTTGGACTTATGTTGGCGGTGAAATATTATTTATTGAAACAAGTTTGAGTAAAGGTAAAGGAGGTCTCACGCTGACAGGAAATCTAGGCAATGTTATGAAAGAAAGTGCGACCACAGCCCTATCCTTTATTCAAGCGCATGCGAAAGAGTTTGGCATTGATGAAACTACTTTTGAAAACAACGCCTTTCACATTCATGTACCAGAAGGTGCGGTACCTAAAGATGGGCCTAGTGCTGGTATTACCATGATGACATCGCTAGTTAGCGCGCTAACAATGAAAAAGGTAAAGCCGTATTTAGCCATGACTGGAGAAATAACGCTAAGAGGGCAAGTTTTACCTGTAGGAGGCATTAAAGAAAAAATACTCGCCGCCAAGCGCGCTGGTATGAAAGAGATAATTCTATGCCAACAAAATGAAAAAGACATTCTTGAAATAAACCCAAATTATATCAAAGGTTTGAAGTTTCATTATGTAAATGATATGTTTGAGGTAGTGAATATTGCACTCAGCAAATAATTCATGACCAATTATTTTATTTATTACGAATCCGCCATTGGCTTACTAGAACTGCATGCGCATGAGCATCATTTAATTTCTTGCAAATTTGTAGAGGAGAAAAATAAGGCTGAATTTGCCAATCAAATCTTAATCGATGCAGAAAAACAATTAAATGAATACTTCTCGGGAGTGAGAAAAAAATTTGAATTATCACTACAATTCAAGGCTACAGCTTTTCAAGAACAAGTATGGCAAGCATTGGCTTCGATACCTTATGGCAAGTGCGAAACTTATTTGTCATTGGCGAAGCGATTAGGTAATGCAAAAGCGATTCGAGCCGTAGGTACTACAAATGGTAAAAATCCATTTCATATAATATTGCCTTGCCATCGAGTTGTTGGTAGTGATGGCGACTTGATTGGTTATGTAGGAGGACTAGCGAAAAAACAATGGCTACTTAATTTCGAGGCAAAGCATAGTGGTTTGTATTTATTTTAATATCAATTGATGTCAAATTGAACGAAAATCTATTGACAGCAGTTCAGCGCAAATATTAAAGAAGAATTCGGTTTAAAGCAACAACCATTTTCAGACCTCAATTACTTGTAAATTGCCTAACGTGGATTCCAAACTGTTTCGACACCAATTTGTTGATGCAAGATGTATCGAGCGAGTACAAACAAATAATCAGACAAACGATTTAAATATTTGATGACCTTTTCATCGACGAATTCATTTTCAAGCTGCATATGAACACAAATTCTCTCAGCACGTCGACAAACACAACGAACAATATGAATACTTGATGCAAGAGCGTTGCCACCTGGCAGAATAAAGTTCTTGAGTTCAGGTAGGTATAAATTCATCCTATCAATTTCCTTTTCCAACATTACAATATCTTCTTCATGCAAATCTGGAATATGCATTTGGGTGTCTTTATTCGGATCGCATGCCAACGATGAACCAATTGTAAACAATCGATCCTGTATTTCTTTCAATACACTTTTTTCGCCATTACGCTCAATACCATCATTGATATGCCCAATCCATGAATTTAATTCATCAACTGTGCCATATGCTTCAATACGAATATGACTTTTAGGAATCCTTGTTCCACCAATTAAACCTGTTTGTCCTGCATCGCCTGTTTTTGTATAAATCTTAAATGACATCTTTTTATTCTAGTTCTTTTTTAATAATAACTTCTAAATCGTATAAACTCATTTCACTGCCGATTACAACTCCATTTTTTAATAATAGTTTGTGAGGGATTGAGCTTACTTTATAATTTTTACAATTTGCGCCATTCATTCCGTAGGCGTCATTCACCAAAATAAATGGTAAATGCTTCCGTCGACAGCCATCAACCCAACTATAGTAATCTTGGTCGAGACTAACCGCAAATATTTCTAAACCTTTCGCATGATATTTTTCATACAAGGACACTAAATTAGGCATAGCATTCATACATGGATAACACCAGACTGCCCAAAAATCAAGTAATACCAATTTAGATTTCACTTCACTTAACATTTTCCATTTACCTAACGAATCAGGAAGTTTTATTTCAGGTGCAAGTTCCCCTATTCTTAATTGTGCTTGACAGAAAATCGTAAAAAATAGCAATGGTATCGATAGATAGAGATATTTCATTAAGGCGCAGATAAATTTTGATTTTTAATGAACTCTTCGTCAGTTAATGTGTTTAAGAAAGCTATGAGATCATTAATTTCATCCTCATTTAACCTATTCTTAGGGATGTTTTTCAATTCTGGCGACAGGTTGTTTGTGTATTTAAAATTACGATTATAATGTTCGATGCATTGCCTTAAAGTTGTGAATCTGCCATCATGCATATAAGGTGCTGTAAATGCAATATTACGCAAAGAAGGTGTCTTAAATTTTCCCTCGTCGGTTACTAATCGAGTAATTAAAGCCCTGCCTTTATCGACAGGAATGCTATCGAGTCCAGTGTTTCGAAATTCAAAATCAGTAAATGTGCTTCCATAGGAGTGGCAGTGAAAGCAATCGCCCTTTTTCTCGCTTAAATACAAATCTTTGCCTCTTAATTCAGCTAAGCTAAGTGGTTCTTTGCCTGCTAAATACCTATCAAATTTAGAATTACCAGAAATCATGGTACGTTCAAATTGTGCAATCGCTTTAAAAACCAATGCAGAACTTATTTTATCCGTGCCAAATGCTTGATTGAATAAAGTTGGATATTGCGGATGCTGTTGAAGCTTATTTATAACATTCTCTATGCTTTCGTGCATTTCAACCGGATTGGTAATCGGACCTAAGACTTGAGCCTCTAAACTCGGGGATCCTCCATCCCAAAAGAAAGTTGGGTTGTATCCGATGTTAAACAAAGGCATTGAATTTCTAGTGCCCGCAATGCCGTCTACACCTATGCTAAACGCATTATTAGAGTCAACAAAATAAGTTTCTAAATGATGGCATGAACCACAATTCATTAGACTATTCTTAGAAAGAATATTATCGTAAAAAAGCTTACGGCCTAGGCTTACACCCTCAATCGTCATAGGATTATCGGCAGGAATTTTCATAGGAGGTAAACCTGGTGGAATATTTAAATCAACATGTGTATGAGTATGCCCATCTCCGATTTTAAATGCCGGATCTTGCTTACATCCCAACCAAGTTAAGCAAGAAATAAAAATAAATAAAAGGATTATTTTTCGCATCTTTCAAAATTAAATCATTTTTTATGCTCGCTACAAATTATTTTTACCATTCATGTTAAAGATTAATGATTCCAATTAGAAAAATATTTCAAAATTTTTTTATTACCCTAGTAAGATATCCAGCACCTATACTATCTGCAATTTTATCATTTATCTTCTTTTTGATCGTCAATCATTTTTTAGATGCTGAGAGCGTCTATGCACGAAATTTTGTTTTTGTTAGATGGGGTTTAGAATGTATGTCTGGCATTTCATTATTTATAGCTTTTGATGTGTTTTCCGAGTTACGTAAGGTTGGATTTGCCAAGCGATTAGGATTTATACTTCTAGGATTTTGTGTTCTCGGGTTACATTATTATTCGATTACGCCAGGGATGTTTGAGAGTGATGGCATTTTCTTCTCTCGATATTTGATATTTTTAGTTTGCTTTCATTTAATGGTTTCTTTTATTGCATTTTACGAGTCCAAGGAAATATTATCGTTTTGGCAGTACAATTATTTTTTATTCAGGCAATTTATAGTAGCATTTACGTATTCAATTACATTATTTGCGGGTATCGCAAGTGCCTTATGGGCTATTGCCAAATTATTTGGCTTTTATTTTTCAGATAAATATTACACAGATATTGGCGTATTTGTTTTTTTGGTTTTCAATACCATGTACTTCTTAATGAACATGCCAACTCAAATTGATGAGTTTAAACTGAGACATGGGTTTCGTCCTTCAGTGCGCATTTTTGTTCAATATATATTATTACCTATAGTGGCTTTGTATGCAGGCATACTTTATGTGTATATGGCAAAAATTATTTGGACGCAGTACTTGCCCATTGGGTGGGTTTGCGTGCCCATTCTAATATTTTCTATTCTAGGTATACTTTCTTTCTTACTCATTTATCCTATAAGACATGACAAACAATACAAATTAATTTTTATCTTTTCAAAATACTATTTCTATCTTGTTTTGCCACTCTTATCTTTATACTTTATCTCGATTATTCAACGGGTATCTACGTATGGGATAACAGAAGACAGATACTTGGTCATTATACTTGGATTATGGATTGCAATTATATCTTTCTATTTTATCATCTCAAAGCTTGACAATATCACTATTATTCCAATCAGCTTATTTTTATTGCTATCCTTGAGTGCGATAGGACCTTGGGGGATGTTTCAACTGAGTGTTCAAAATCAATTACATCATTTGGAAGTTTTGCTTAAGAAGAATAAATTGCTCAATGATGATAAATTAATCACGGTGAATTCAAAAACAAAGTTGAGTTCGGGTCATATAGAAAGCATACAGTCTATTTTAGATTACCTTAACAAAAGAGGAGAGATTGAACAAATCAAATATTGGTTGCGAGATTCTGATCAACAGCTACTTGATAAAGCTGTAGCTGCGAATGAACCTTATTCAGTTTATGCAATGCTTGGAAATTCTCAAATTTCAAGCTATAAAATAGAACCAAATGTAATTTATGTGAATACAAACAACAGCAACTCATCAAGTATACCTATCGCAATTAATAACTATAAATATTTTAGGAAAATAGATCCATATCAAATACAAGATAAGGAGCAAATCCGACAAGAAGATTCGGTGAAAGGTTATTTAAATAAAAATACATTTTACTTAGTTCAAGATGGAATACAATGTCAAATTTCGTTGGATACGATAATACAAGTTGTTCTAAATTATCGTAAAGACTTATTAAATAAAGATTCTACGAAGCAAAATTTGTCGCCTAGCGTGATTCAAAACGGTATATCTGAATTGCGAATTCCTCATGATAGCTTAGATTTTATTTTTAAGGATAAGAAATTAAATATTGAAAGCTTACAAATTGAAAAAATGAATGATAAGTATCAAATACAATTCATGAATGCTTATCTATTATATTAGCCATTCATCTCTATCATTAGCGCAATAAAAAAATTTACTCAATTTACTATTTCAATTAACCGATATTTACGACTTAATAGCATTTGTATGTCGAAAATATTAACCATTGAGAATATTGAAAAAACTTACGGCTCAATTAAAGCGTTGCAAAATGTTTCATTTAATATAAACTCAGGTAGCGTTTTTGGAATTTTAGGTCCGAATGGAAGTGGCAAAACTACCTTATTGGGTATTCTACTCGATGTATTAAAAGCTGATAAAGGCAACTATACTTGGCACGAGTATAAAGATGCGCAAACGGCAAGGAAACATATTGGTTCTTTACTTGAAACACCTAATTTTTATCATTACTTAAGTGCAGGACAGAATTTAGAAATTACCGCAAAAATAAAAGGTCGCGGTGAAAATGAGATTGACAGTGTGCTGCAACAAGTTAACTTGTTATCCCGTAAAGATTTTCCATTTCAATCTTTCTCGTTGGGTATGAAACAGCGCTTAGCCATTGCTGCTGCTTTATTGGGCAAGCCTGACATTCTTGTTCTCGACGAACCAACAAATGGACTCGATCCAGTAGGCATTAGTGAAATACGTGAGTTGATAGTTCGATTAAGTAACGAAGGCACTACAGTAATCATGGCAAGTCATTTGCTTGATGAAGTAGAAAAGGTATGCACGGATGTAGCCATCTTGCAGAAAGGTGTTTTGTTATCGGCTGGTAATGTAAACGAAGTGCTGAACGATGATGATTGGATTGAAGTTGGAACTTCAGATTTATCATCACTTGAAAACTTGCTAAAAAAACACCCAGCACTTAAACATATTCGAAAAGACAAATTTCTGCATTGTTCTTTTACTGAAAATATAAGCGCGGAGCAGCTTAATAAATTTTGTGCTGAACAGGGTATTTATATCAATCATTTACAAAAAAGGAAACGCAGCCTCGAAAGTAAATTTATGGAACTTACCTCTGTCACTAATTAGTTTAACTCTATTACCAATTTCCTCAATATATTTCTATGAATTTAATTCAAATTGAATGGCTTAAAGTGCGCACTTACAAAACGTTTTGGATACTCATTGGGCTATTCATCGTAATCTCAATACTATCAAATTATGTAGGTATTTCTATTGCCAATAATTTATCTCTTGGAAGTGGTGGAATGCTCAATCAAAACTTTGCATTTCCTGCTGCTTGGGATTTCACGGCGTTTGTTCAAAGCTGGGTGATTATTTTTTTAGTTTTTTTTACTATCATTTCAGTTTCTAATGAATTTACATTTAGAACTCATCGGCAACATATCATTGATGGTTTGAGCCGCATTGATTTTTTGCATAGCAAATATTTAGTCGTATTCGGTTTATCGATTTTCTCGACTTTGATATTTATTATTATATCTGCGTTCATTGGGCTCATCCATGGGGGTGGAAATGCAATGCAGCATAGCGAAAAAATCATTTATGTATTTATTTATACATTTAATTACTGCAGTTTTGGTTTAATACTCTCGTTTCTTTTGCGTAAAACAGGCATAGCTATCATTTTATTCTTGGGTTATTTGTTTGTGGAATTTGTTTTAGGTCAAGCGATTAATTATTTTACGAATTCAACGTTTGGCTCACTGTTACCCCTGCAAGTCAGCGACGAGTTATTGCCTATCGAATCATTAAAGAGCATGAAGAAAATGGTTGGAGCAAGTTTTGAAACACTACCCGAAATGCTCTATTTATTTGTAAGCTTGCTGTTTACAAGTATGTACTATTTGTTTTTACGAATGCGGATGGCAAAAACAGATTTATAAATAATTAATAAATTTATTTTGCTTGAAAAAGTGAAGAGCATAAATACATTTGCACCACAATTTAATTCATGAAAGCAAGCAAAATAAAAAAACAATCTATAGAAAAGCCCGTGATTTTAGTCACGAATGATGATGGCGTAACTGCACCCGGCATTGCGGCACTCGTAGAAGTGGCTAAACAGTTTGGGAAAGTTGTAGTGGTAGCACCCGATGCACCGCAATCGGGTATGGGACATGCCATTACAATTGGCAAACCACTAAGATTAAATGCGGTCCATCTATTCGACGATGTAGAAGCGTATCAATGCTCGGGAACTCCAGTAGACTGTGTAAAACTAGCGGTTGACAAGATTCTTCATCGAAAACCAGATTTTTGTTTCAGTGGTATTAATCATGGATCTAATGCGAGTATTAATGTGATATATAGCGGAACTATGAGTGCTGCCATGGAAGCTGCGATTGAAGGAATTCCAGCTGTTGGATTTTCCTATTTAGATTATGGCTTCGAAGCTGATTTCTCATTGGCAAAACAAGTTGTTCATGAAATTTTAACCGAATTAACTACCAACAAGTTGCCAAAAGAAGCTTTATACAATGTAAACATTCCCAGAATAAAATCGAAAGGCTACAAAGGGTTGAAAATTTGCAGACAAGCAAATGCAAAATGGAAAGAAAGATTTATTGAACGAGATGACCCATATGGTAAAAAATACTATTGGTTAACTGGGGAATTTGTCAACCTAGATAAAGCAAATGATACAGATATTTGGGCGCTTTCAAAGGGTTATGCTTCTGTTGTTCCAGTTCAATTTGATTTAACAGACCATGAACTATTAAACAAAATTTCGGGAGACAAAGAGAAGAATTAGATTATATAATGTACTTTTTTTAAGATAAACTAATATTTTTATTTATCGCCAATCACGTTAATTTTGTAACATGCAAGCAGCATCTTTCTTTTCAAGCACAAAACGCCTAGGTATTTTGGGCGGCGGTCAATTAGGTAAAATGCTACTGCAATCCACACAACAGTGGGATATTTATACCAAGGTATTAGACCCGGATCCTGAGGCACCATGTCGTCATGGTTCAAATGAATTTGTAAATGGCAGTTTACAGGATTTTGACACCGTATATAATTTCGGAAAAGATTGCGATGTGGTTACTATCGAAATTGAAAATGTGAATACAGAAGCTTTAAAAAAATTAGATGCAGACGGAGTGATTGTTCATCCAAAACCAAATTCATTATCAATTATTCAGGATAAAGGCTTACAAAAAATGTTTTACATAAGTCATAATTTACCAACAGCAGATTTTAACTTGTATGAGACAAAAATAGAAGTGATTGAGGCGATTAAAAATAAGATAATTGATTACCCATTCGTACAAAAAATTCGAAAAGCTGGCTATGATGGAAGAGGCGTTTGCATTGTTCATCATGAGCAAGAATTAAATGAATTACTGGACGGACCTTGTATCATAGAACCTAAGATTGAATTATTAGGTGAGATTTCTATAATTGGTGCTCGTAACGCAAATGGTGAAATAAAAGTGTACGATCCAGTTGCCATGGATTTTCATGAAGGCGCTAATATGCTAGATTTATTGGTTTATCCTGCCTCAATTGATGGAGACTTGATTAGACAAGCAAAAGAAATTACCGAAATTTTATTAAGTGAATTAGAAATTTCCGGGTTATTGGTTGTTGAGTTTTTAATCGATAAGCATAACAGAATCTTGATTAATGAGGTCGCACCTCGTGCCCATAATAGTGGGCATCAGACCATTGAAAGCTCTATTACCTCGCAGTATGAGCAGCATTTAAGAGGTATTCTAAATTTGCCTTTAGGCTCATCAGAGTTAATAATTCCATCTGTAATGGTAAATTTATTAGGACAACCGGGCTACTCAGGAAAAGTATATTATGAAGGAATTGAAGAATGTCTTGGTAAAAAAGGAATTCATTTGCATATTTACGGCAAACAATTTACTAAGCCTTTCCGAAAAATGGGTCATGCCACAATAACGAATGAATCATTAGACGAAGCGAAAAAAATAGCCGCATGGGTAAAACAAACCTTACAAGTGAAAAGCCAATCGTAAGTATTATTATGGGCAGCGACAGTGATTGGACTGTTATGAAGCCCGCGTCCGATTTTCTGCAAGAACATCAAATCGCACACGAATGTAGCATCGTCTCAGCACATCGCACACCAAAGCGATTGATGCAGTTTGCGCTTAATGCCCATTTAAGAGGTATCCAAGTAATCATTGCTGGTGCAGGAGGAGCTGCACATTTACCTGGTATGGTTGCAAGCATGTCGCCACTGCCCGTCATTGGTGTTCCTGTAAAATCAAGTAACTCATTAGACGGTTGGGATTCAATACTTTCGATCTTACAGATGCCTAACGGCGTTCCTGTAGCAACTGTAGCCTTAAACGCGAGCAAAAATGCAGGTATTTTAGCATTTCAAATCTTAGCTTCAGGTAATAAAAAGCTGCAAGCAAAAATGCTTGATTACAAGCAAAATTTAGAAAAAGAAGTACTCAATAAGTTGAAAAAGTTTCCACCGAAGCCATAGAGATACAAGTATCAATTTTTGTGATGCTTCACTTACTTATTTTTATCAAAAAATACTTCATTTCCACTCACATTTCAGGCACATACATCGTATTAAGGGTAGAGAAAGTAACAAACGCTTGATATATTAAAAAATATTTAATACAAAAAGGATAGAATAAGAGTATTTTGCTTACAAATGAAATTATACAGGGTTGTCTTGTGAATGACAGACGCAGTCAGCGGTTGCTATATGAGCACTGCTACCCTATTATGATGCGAATTTGTAAGAGATATACAATCAATGAAGATGAGGCCGTGGAAAGTATGAATGCAAGCTTTTTAAAAATTCTTAAAAAGTTAGAAACGGTGAAAGACATGGAAAGCTTACATGGCTGGGTAAAACAAATTACAATTAACACCTCAATCGATTTCTATCGTTCAAAGAAACGGCATTCTGACAGAAACCAATTAACCGTGGATAATGAATACTCCAATGTAGAAAACACTCACTTCAATCTTGATTTTACAGAAAGCAAGATGGATAACAAAGAAATATTTAAACTCATACAAGAGCTTCCCGATACAACAAGGGAAGTTCTTAATCTATTTGCCATAGATGGTTTTAGCCACAGAGAAGTAGCCGAAATGCTAAATTTGAGTGAAGAAAATTCTAGATGGCATTTGCATAAAGCAAGAAAACTCATGACAGAGAAATTATTACAATTAAACTATTCATTAAACATAAGCTAAGCTATGAAGAATGAAAATAACATACTAGATGAATTTCTAAGAGATTCGGTGGAGCAAACTCAGTTCTACTTCAAAGAATCTGATTGGGAAAAAATGTCTGCAATGCTCGATGAAGAAGATAAGCAAAAGAAACGTCCAATATTTTGGCGAGGCTTCTCCATTTTTATGGGACTTTTACTTTTAAGTATAAGTGCGTATTTATGGTCAAATAAAAAATCGAAATCAGCAGATATTAAGCCACAACAGAAGGTTAGCTTATCGAGCCAAGCTTTACCTTCAGTTAAGCAAGACACTGCAAGTGACTCGCTATTTGAAAATGAAAACCAAAATCAAACATCAGCTATTGCAAAAAACAAGCCTTCACAAAGCAGTCCTGTTGTATCGCAAAACCAAGATATTCAAACTGCATCGAACCAAGTCTCTTCAACCCAAAACAGCAGCCAGATTGCAAGGCAATCATCAAAACAAAACGAAAGCGGACCAGCAAAGACAAAGTCTAAAAAATTAGAAACTAAGCATGTAGTAGCTAAGGATGTGGCTACAAATCATGCAATTGATCCACGCACAGAGGATGCTGGCACTGACAAACAAAACTCAATTGACGTTTCTAAAACAGCTCAAGCAAGTGAAGATCAATACGCCAATGACATTCAAGCACCAAACGTAAAATTGAATGAAAAGAAGAAGTTGCAGAAATCAAAGCCTAAGGTTAATACGAAAGATTTTACAAGAAAAGCGAATCGAAAAAATACAAATACTGCCGCTACATTCAAGCAAAAAAACGAACCAAACACAATAGATTCTGCTCTACAATCAGATAGCAAATCTCAAACTAACAGTGCTCATGATGCTACAAGAGTTAACAATAAACCCAACGGTACTATCCAAGTAAATGGTAAAATTATGCAAAAACCTGATACCTTGACTTATAAAGGTCAAGCTGCAATAGATGCTGCCAGAACAAATCCTCGTTATGTGGCAGGTTTAGCAAATTATATTCCAGAAAGAGTAGATCAAGTTACAGTGTTAACATACAAACCTACCCCTGTTGAATCAAATACAGATACAAAAGTAAATAAGCAAAAACAACAAGAACCAACACCTAATACAACTGAGAATAAATCGTTTATACCTAGACCCTGTAATTGGTTCTTATCAGCTGGCGCATTCTTCAATAAAGGCTTTATCGGCAATGTGACATCTCCGATACAATGGGGGCTATCACCATACGTAGGTTTGGGTTTATCAAAGCCATTCAGTGATAGATTGACCTTGGCAACACAAGTAGGCTTCACTTATTTTAATGGCTTAAACGTGAGTGAAAAATCTAGCATCGTACAATATAGTTTTGGTGTTGATTCGAATAACACGATTGTTACCCACAAACGATTATTACAAACTTATTTGCCTGTATCACTTTATTATCAAATTCAAAAAAATCATTACTTATTTGGATTAATTGGAGCGAGCTATGCCTTTGATGTTTCAAGTGAGGTAGAGAACACGAAAAATTCTAGCAATAAAACGCAAAATGGATATCGAAGTGGATTCAATCAATTTGACTTTTTCGCAGGTGGAGGTTATGCCTATCGCTTGTCTAATCAATTTATGTTGCAAGCTAGCTTTCAACAAGGATTTATCGATATGACCAAAAATCAATATTTTAAGAATACCAACAACATGCAAACCCGCATTCAGATTGGCATTAAATATTTTTTAAAACGCAATGAAAATTAATGGAAGAATCTAATATTTTATTTGAATTAAACGCATACAAATTTTAAAATTATGAAAAGGTATTTAATCATATTGCTTATGCTCACTGGAATATGGGGATGCTCTAAGCGAGAATTACCTGCTAACCAAATTGGCGAAGTGCAATTTATGTTTGACGGAACGATTGGGGCAGAACCTGTGGTTTATCAAGCAGGCGTAAATGGACTTTATATGTATAGCGGATTTTTTAAAGATAGTCAAGGACTATGGACTTTAAAAACGCAATTCGCCCAACAAGGTTGCGTTAATTGTGATTCTTTTTTATCCTTTGAACTTAAGGATGTAGCAGTAAGTAACGATTCCACTTTATCGGGTACTGTTTTCGATATCTTTGGTTCTACAGGTGGTGTTTTTGACTCCTATTCGCTCGATTCAATAGAGCAAACTTTACAGACTGAAACTTTTTTCTTTTCTGCCGATTTTACACCTGGTAATCATTACTGGTATTTTGATGACGGAAGCATTGATTCTGGCACCTATGTGACCAAAAATTTTCAAACACTAGGCATGAAAAATGTTAGACATGTAGTAGAATATTTAGGCAATACCGATAGTTTATCAAATTCATTTAATGCTGATTTACAATCATTATGCAGACCTCATTTCAGTATAAGTACAGACACGCTAACACATCAAGTTGTTGTACAATCTTTAGCAGGAGGCTTTTCGTCATTCAGCTGGGATTTTGGAAATGGTACTTTTACAAATTCCCAAACAAGTGGTGCAGCTTATAATTTACCTGGACTCTACACAGTAACACTAACTGCTTCATCACAATCTTGTTCATTAATGACTTATAAACAAAAGGCTAATTTCACCGGCAATCCATACTACCCTGTTGCTAATTTTGGTTATGGTGCTAACTTAAATACGATAACGAGTTTTGTACCACGTTTGAATACTTCCGCTTTCATCATTTCTTTAAAAAGAGAAGGCAAAGTGTATCATTCTTATAAAAAATTGAAAGACATAGACCAAAGTGGCAACCCCGTGTTTACAGCTGAAGTTGTTGAAGGTTATATTAAAAATGAAAAAGGAAACAATACTGTAAAAGTGAAAGGTCGAATTGATACTTGGCTTTACAATGAGAATAATCCCAATGACTCTATTAAAATTACTTCCAATAAACTAGCCATTGCTGCGGCGTATCCATAATTTACTACGATTAATATTCATGATAAATAATTAATTTTGAAATAATTAATCTGTTTCAAGATGCGAATTTTATATTTTTTGATATCCATACTAGCCCTGAGTAATTTATGTATTGCTCAAACAAGTAATACAACACTTTATAAGCCGAATGCAATTTTATTTATGCTGAATAAATCCACGAATAAAATCGAAGCTTTAAAAAAACGTGGTTTAATTGAGTATATTAAAGAAATAGAAGAACAAGATGAGGAAATTAATCGTTCAATTATGGTTGATTTCTCAAAAAATTTTAAATATTGTCCCGTTTATTTCTTTTACTCCGACCAATTAGAACTAGTGAAAAAACATGATTGGGAAAATGTGATATTCTCTGATTATGAATCATTAGTCAGCAATAAGAAAATTGAAGTTCATAATTTCGGCAACTACTACATTGCAGAAGCTAATTATCCCCCAGCTCCTATTTACGAATCGGCAAATAACGGCGATGAACCAAGTTTAACAGGTGGAGAAGGTCCAGAAAACGATTTCGCGAATTCAAGAGATTATGGCATCGTAGTTTATGATGAAAACTTTGTACCGTTAAAGTCGAAACTAAGATTTGTGAATATATCATTAACCAAAACTGGGAATATCTTTAAATCAGGTAGTAGAAAGTACAGATTTATAGGCGCCGCTAAACTCACTGAGGCATTAATTAAGTATATAAAATAGTTGACCTCTCCTCATTAAGATTTTCAATTCACTTTAAACTTACATTCAGGTAAACAGTATTCCATTCAACTAATTTCAAAAAAAATAGTTGAATAAGTTGTTTTTTATTACTTTGGCGAGATATTTTATCGCATCAAAAGAATAATATATATGAATCTAGTTATCATAAGTCCTTCTGAAGCAGTTATTAAACAATTAAAAAAAAAAGTAGAACAGAATTCTCAGATTCAGGTTTTATCTGATCTTAAATTCACTTCAAGTTTCTTGAATAAGATAAGTCGACTTCGTGAGGCTTGTATTTTACTTGATTTAAGTTTTGACAAAACAGTAAATATTCAATTACATGAAGCCTTTATTTCTTTGGGCTTCCCAATTATTTTACTATCAAATAACTACGAACATATTGATACAAATCCTGGATTCCCGTTTAATTATTTTATTCAAATGCCGATTCATGAAACAATTCTCGCACAATACTTAGAACATGTATTTATAAAAAAAGAAAATAATCATAATAAAAAAGGCGAAATATCTCATAATGACTTAGAACACAAATACATCGCACTGCCGCATCACGAACAATCCAATTTAATCGCAGTGCTCGATATAACACATTTAGTATCGCATAACAATTATACGACTATATATACAGCTAACAAACAAGGTGTTCTTACCTCTCGGAGTATAAAAGATTATGAACAGAAACTACCTTGCCATATTTTTATTCGAGTTCACAATTCGCATATTGTCAACATTAATTTTATTAAATCTATTATTCGTTCCAAAAATGGAAGCCTCATACTGAAGGATGGCACAATAATTCCGATCTCCGCGAGCAAACGCAAGGAACTCATTAATAAAATACTTTTATAAATTGTTAAAATCACAATAATTCTACTTAAATACACATTTAATTCATTGAATTCTAAATAGTTAATACCAGCACTTAATCAGCATATTTATTTTTGTTTGAAATATAACACAATGATTAATTTTAAAAGGTATACTTCTTATAAGCGACTGCGGAGAAGCTCAAATCACGTGTTATGCAATAATATTTATTAGCGCATAAACATGGCTTCTATCCATACAGATATAAGCGTTTTAAGCAATTCTATTTTTCAAAAACAAACAATACATACAATGATAAAATGTAAAAAAGAACTGGGGTTTCTGTTTAGTTTGTTGCTTCTATTTGCCGTGCAAGTAAATGCTCAACAATCCTTCAATTCAGCAAGCAATCAGGCTATTATAAATGGATATCAGTTTGAATACGCAATCGGGGAAATGGCACTTATTTCTACCGAAAAGTCGAACAATCTTATTGTTACGCAAGGTTTTTTTCAACCTGCTTCATTAAGGGCGACAAGCGAATCCGAACAAAGTAATCCTAAAAATTGGGCTTCTTTGGTAAAAGTCTTTCCGAATCCAACACAAGATGTGATAACATTAGAAGTGGATGCAGTCAACAAAACTAAATACGCAGTGCAACTCACAGATGCAACTGGGAAGTTGATTCGAGACATTTCGTTTGAATCAAAATTAGGTGTTAATCAAGAGCGAATTGATTTATCTGTTCTTTCTTCTGGTAATTATTTTATTATCATTCGAAAAGCAGACAATTCATCGGTCTCTTTCAAAATTCAAAAAGTATCTAAATAAACAACAAACAAAAAATAAATACATATTATGAAAAATACATTCAATAAAATTATTTTGAAAAATATATTCAATAAAATATTTCTAATAAGTCTTTGCACCGCAGCTTCGTTAGCAAGCTTTGCGCAAGCGCCTCAAAAATTTAATTATCAAGGAATAGCTAGAGATGCAAAAGGTAACCCACTAGTTAATCAACAAATACAAATTAAGTTGTCCATTTTGCCAGCTGCTGATGCAACAATAGCTGACTATGAAGAAACTCAATTAATTAGAACAAACGAGTTCGGTTTATATGCGCTACAAGTTGGAAATGGTACAGCGGTAAAGGGTGAAATGAAAAATGTACAATGGGAAACCGGTAATACGTATATCAAAGTAGCGATTGACCCAGCTGGTGGAGATAATTATATGGAAATTGGAACAACCCAGCTCTTATCTGTTCCTTACGCAATGTATGCCAATAAAGCAGGTTCTACTGTAAAATCTGGTAACGGTACATCTAATGATCCAACAATTCATGTTCCAGGTTTTGATTATTGGGGAGAAGGAGGTAACATACTATTTGGTGGAGAAGTATTTGGTTCGGATGCAGCCTCACCGCAACCTCAAGTTAATTTCATTCAAGGTGGTGTCAATGCAGGTTTCTTAGGAAATGGAGGAAATGTCGCGTTTGGTCAATCCACAATGGCACCCACGGCAACAACAACTTCAAATGGAAATACAGGTGTGGGAGTTGGTGCTTTGAATAGTAACTCGACAGGTAACGAAAATTGCGCCTATGGATTCAAAGCTTTAGTTAGCCCTATTGCTTCGAGTAGAAATAGTGCCTTTGGTTATGGTGCTATGGCTGGAAGTAGCTCTGGTGATGACAACGTAGCTATTGGTCATCTTTCACAAATAAATGCTACAGGTTCTCAAAATGTTTCGGTAGGTAACGGAACTTTATCAAATACTGTTGGAGGACAAAATGTTGCGACAGGCGAACAATCTATGCCTTATAATATTAACGGAAGTGCAAATACAGCCAGCGGTTATGCCTCATTAGCCTCAAATACAGATGGAAATGGCAATTCAGCTTTTGGAGCAAAAGCTTTAGATCACAACCAGAATGGAATGCAAAATTCGGCTGTTGGCGTGAAAGCTTTAGACGTAAATATTGATGGAAACTACAATTCAGCTTTGGGCGCATATGCCGATGTTATGAATCCTAATCAGGCGAATTCAACGGCTATCGGCTGGGATGCGAAAGTTGGTTGCGATGATGCCATAGTATTAGGAAGTCTAACAGGAGTTGGAGGTGCTGGTACCAATGTTGGTATCGGAACCAATTGCCCAACTGAGAAATTAGAAGTAATAGGGAAAACAAAAACTAATGAGCTACAAGTTGTTAATGGAGCTTTCCCTGGTGCTATTTTAACTTCTGATGGTGCAGGTAATGCAACTTGGCAACCTTGTTGTGCTTTAACTGGAGCAGATTGGTCTTTAACAGGCAACACGTTAAGCACGAATTGTGCAAATTGGTTTGGATCTAATACGGGTTCAGCTTTTCCAAATATTTACACAAAACATAATGGTACTCATGCAGGTTTGCTTTCTGTAGGAAATTTCTCGCAAGGTGTTTCAGCATTGGCTAACGGCATTTGTGGCGGTACATTAACAGGTACACAAAATACAGCAACAGGTACTGGCGCTTTAAATAGCACGAATACAGGGTCTCAAAATACAGCACATGGTTATAACGCAGCAGCCAGCAACCAAAGTGGTTCTAAAAATACAGCTGTAGGCTTTGCAGCCTTGGCATCTAATATCCAAGGGGGTGAAAACGTAGCTGTTGGTAGCGAAGCAATGTCTAATGCAACAAGCATTCAGGATGTAGCAATAGGCGCTAGAGCTTTACCTAACTCAGTAGCTGGTAGTAACGTTTCAATAGGTTTCGTTTCGATGCAAGGAACAACTTCAGGTGATCGCAATGTTGCTGTAGGTGTTGCTACTTTAAATACAAATGTAACAGGTAGTCGCAATATGGCTTTAGGTACTCAAGCTGATGTAGCTGCTCCGAATTTAAGCAACGCCAATGCAATTGGTTCTGGTGCTTCTGTTTGTGCGAGCAATGCAACTCTAATCGGCGCAGTAGGAACTAATCACAAAGTAGGTGTTGGTGTTTGCGCTCCAACAAGTACTGTACACGTAAATGGTAGCTTTGCGACAGCAATCCGTTCTGCTGCTGTTTCTACAACATTAGGAGATGGCGACCATACCTTCATTTGCACACATACTGCAGGTATTCTCACAGTTACTTTGCCAAATCCAAACACTTGTGTAGGAAGAATTTATATTGTAAAACGCAATGCTGCTGTTGCTGTAGTCATAGCAACCTCAGCTGGAGTTCCAATACAAAATCAAACTGGTTTTGTATTCCCTGTGGGAGCTACAGCGACTAATTCAACTTTAAATTCTGTTTCTTACCAAAGTGATGGTGCAAGATGGCATAGAATTGATGCAAATTAAAATTCAAAAATTTAATCGAATATTTTTTATAAAAAACTCCCTTCATTGGGAGTTTTTTTATGCCTATGAGTTTCTTTGAAATTCACCTGCTAAGAACTACTTTTGCCTCATTCAAAAAAATATAAAGAATAATACAATATGAATTACGATGTTATTGTTATAGGCGCAGGTCCTGGAGGTTATGTTGCAGCGATACGGGCTTCTCAACTTGGATTTAAAACCGCAGTTATAGAAAAAGAAAGTCTCGGAGGCGTTTGCCTGAATTGGGGCTGTATTCCAACAAAAGCTTTGTTGAAATCCGCACAAGTATTTGAATATGCGAAACATGCTGCGGATTATGGTGTTACTTTAAGCAACCCAACACCAGACTTTAATGGCATGATAAAACGCAGCCGCGGTGTAGCAGATAAAATGAGCAAAGGAGTTCAATTTCTCATGAAAAAGAACAAAGTAGATGTAATCATGGGATATGGTAAAATAAAAACCAAAGGTCAAGTGGATGTAACGAGTACTGATGGAAAAACTACTACTTATGATGCGAAACATATAATTATTGCAACAGGCGCTCGTGCCCGTGCTTTACCAAGCATGCCCATTGATGGAAAGAAAATAGTTTCTTATCGCGAAGCAATGGTCTTGCCCACCCAACCCAAATCATTGATTGTTGTAGGAAGCGGAGCCATCGGAGTTGAATTTGCCTATTTCTATAATAGCATCGGAACAAAAGTTACTATAGTAGAATTTTTACCAAATATTGTTCCGGTTGAAGATACAGATGTTTCGAAAGAGCTGGAAAAAAGCTTCAAAAAGCAGGGTATAGAAATCATGTGTAATGCGTCTGTTGAATCGGTAGATACAAGCGGATATGGCGTAATAGCGAAAGTAAAAACAGCAACAGGTGAAATAACACTTAAAGCTGATGTGCTTTTAAGTGCTGTTGGCATCATTTCAAATATTGAAAATATTGGCCTTGAAAATGTAGGTGTAATAACAGACAAAGGCAAAGTGGTAGTAGATGCTTATGGGCAAACCAATGTACCTGGCATTTACTCAATTGGAGATGCGTCACCAGGTCAAGCGCTTGCACATGTGGCAAGTAAAGAAGCGATTGTTTGTGCAGAGAACATTGCGTTTATGGAAAAGAAATTTCATCACAAGCCAGAGCCAATCGATTATGGCAATGTACCTGGCTGTACCTATTGTACTCCGGAAGTAGCGAGTGTAGGCATGACAGAAAGAGCTGCTAGAGAAGCAGGATATGAACTAAAAATCGGCAAGTTCCCATTTGTGGCAAGTGGAAAAGCAGCCGCAGCAGGCAATACAGATGGTTTCGTAAAAGTTATTTACGATGCTAAATATGGCGAGTGGCTTGGAACACACATGATAGGAATGAACGTGACGGATATGATTGCAGAAACAGTCCTAGGTCGCAAACTCGAAACTACATACAAAGAAGTTTTAAATGCTATTCATCCGCATCCAACCTTGAGCGAAGCTGTAAAAGAAGCCACCGCAATGGCATATGGCGAGGCTACTGACATTTAATTCTAAATAAAATTTAATAAAACTTTATTTACTCAGCTTTTTAAATAAGGCAAAAAGTAGATAAAGTTTTTTGCTTTATGTATTTACATCAATTCAAAAGTTTGGTAAGAAACCTAATCGTGGTATTATGCATCTATCAACTTACTCGCCTTGTTTTTTACTTTGTAAATAAAAGTTACTTTCAAGTAGAAGGAATCGTCGATTATTTACAGCTAATTGTGTATTCGTTACGCTACGACCTATCGGTGTTGTGCATTATAAATAGTGTTTATATTTTCCTTTCACTACTACCCTTTTCATTTGTTAGCAATAAAATTTACCAAAAAACACTGAATTGGATTTTTATCAGCACAAATGCAATTAGTTTTTTATTCGATATTGCTGATATTGCTTATTTCCCTTTCCAGCGTAAGCGAATGACGTCTGAGGTATTTAAATTAATTACAAAAAAGTCTGACTTTATTGATTTACTACCTAGCTATGTACAAACTTTTTGGCATATACCTCTTTTGTGTATTTTCTTTATTTTTCTATTCTATAAATTAACTAGACCTCTAAACTTAAGCACCCATACCTATAAATTTTTATTCAAAAATTTACTAATAGCATTAGCATGTTATGGTTCGACTTTTATCGTGATTCGTGGCGGTCTGCAACTAAAGCCTATTCTCACAGCAAATGCGCTATCGGTGACTACGAACGAAAATGTAGCATTAGTTTATAATACACCTTTTTCATTAACACATACATTTCAAATACAAAAAATACCAACCTATAAATTTTACACCGAAAACGAATTGGATAATATATACAATCCGATTCATTTGCCAGACTCAATACTTAGACCGAAAAAGTATAATGTAGTAGTGATTATATTAGAGAGTTTTGGAAAATCTTACACTGGTATAAGTGGCAGAAAAAGCTATACCCCTTGCCTTGATTCAATTATGAAAAACGGCTTGATATTTACAAACGCATTTGCTAATGCAAACATTTCCGCATCGGGTATTCCTGCTATATTGTCGGGGATTCCTGCTTTTATGGAAGAGCCTTTTACGACCTCGATTTATGGAAGCAATAAAATAGATGCCTTGCCGAATTTACTCATGAAAGATGGCTATACCACTTCATTTTATCACGGCGGAACAAATGGAACCATGAGTTTTGATGCCTTTACAAATAATGCAGGTTTCGAGAATTACTATGGCAGAAATGAATATAACAATGATAAAGATTATGATGGTGCTTGGGGTATTTGGGATGAGCCTTATTTACAATATTTCGCTCAACAACTATCTCAAAAGAAACAGCCATTCTTCGCTTCAGTATTTACCCTCAGTTCGCATGCTCCATTTAATTTGCCAAAACAATACGAAAATACAGCAATTGCAAAATTGGATGGAATTCATCGGGTGATAAGATATTCGGATGAAGCATTGCGCAAATTTTTTATGACAGCGTCTAAACAATCTTGGTTTGATAATACTTTATTCGTGATTACCGCCGATCATAATTTCGTGGCATGTCATGACGAAATGGGATATTACAATAATGGCTTTGGTTTATATGCATTGCCTGTTGTTTTTTATAAACCAAATGATAGTCAGTTGAAAGGAGTGAACAAAAGATACTTTCAACAAATTGATATCATGCCAAGCGTTTTGAACTATTTACAATATGATAAGCCTTATATTGCATTTGGCAACAATGCGTTTGACACTTTACAAAAACCATTTGCATTCAACTATGCAAATAATTTTAATCAGTTTTTATACAACGATTATTTACTCACGGCTATTGATACCCAAGTAAAGGGATTATATTATTTTAAGCAAGACAGTTTTCTCAAACAAAATTTGTTACCGAATGATTCGCTCTTGCAACTAGTCTTACCCCAATTTAAAGCATTCAAACAAAGTTTGCATACTCGTATAATTCAAAATGAACAGTCTATTTCAAAGTAAACGAATTGAGAAACATAGTTTTTAATTCATAGCACAATTGTGCACATGGATGTATCAAAGTGTTGTTAGATATTTGCAATCTAATCAAAACCAACTATGAGTAAAGTAATTCAAAAAGCAAGAAGTAAAAAAAGGGGTATAACTACATTAGCTGCTAAACAAGTTTCATTTAGTATCGTATTCACGGGTGGCGCAGGCGATGCTAGAGTTCGTGTAAAACAATCCCGAAATACTCTGCACACATTCAATTATTCGCAAAGTGGTTCAGACACAGTTACACTGAATTCGGGGATGTATAGAATTTTGCTTGATGGTATGTGTACCAGCAAAGCTGAGTTTGTCATTAGCGAACAAACTAATCCGAAAACTCCCGAATCTTTTAGCGAAGGGCCTATTGATTCATCTTACACCTTAGAAATTGCATAATCCATGAAAAAATATATTTTAATTATTATAATCGCCATTTTTGCGATACAATCCCTTTCTGCCCAACAAGCAGATTCTGCCAATCTTCAAACCATACGAACACAAGCCAATTTAATTAGCGGTAACACACGCGATGTGTTAACTAATTTCTTTCAATTAGCGGTGAATGATTTAACCGGAGATGATAAACGATTTCGATTTTCATCGAATTTGTTTGCCATTCGACTTAAAGCGAATGACGAACTAAATATTGATTCAAATTATGTTCGTAATAGATTTTGGAGAAATACGAATGTTGATTTTGATGTAAGATTGAATAATGACTTCAAATTTGATGGTGCTGCATTCGGCGTAAAACATGCTATTGTAAATCAACGCGATTACACAATATCAAAAGACTTAGCATTTATTTATCGATTAAAAACGAATGGATTAACCGATATGAATGACTCATTATCCGCGTATATCGACGATGCATTATCCAATGGTATAATTGACAGACCCACTTTCGACGCCTTGAATATAGAATTAAATTCATTTTTGAAAGACCCTGTAAGACGATTTGGAACTTATAGTTCAACTTTTCAAGCCATCGCTAAGCAAGCAATTCCATTTAAACTTGATGATGATTTTAATTATTACCAAGCTCGAAAATCATTTTATGATGAACTCATTCAAGCTTATAAAAACAAATTACTTTGGACTATCGGTGCAGAAGCTGTAACGAATAATAATGGATTATTTACGGCAGCATTATTACAAACACAAGCTACTTCTGGTATTTTAAAAGTAAGCAAGCATAGCAATATCGAGTTTGATGTGTTAGCTCGATTAGAAATGACCCAGGACATAACTACGGTTAAAGACAATGATTTACGTCAACTTTTTAGCGCGGCAGGCTATTTGAATTATGTAATTCGAACCTTTGAACAACAACCGATTTTTGAAATTAAAGCTGGATCAACCTATCAAAAAATAATGCAAGGTAATTTTGTAGATATACCCAATGAGCAGTTCACATTAGATGGTGGTATTCGAATTCGTGTTACTAAATCGATTTGGGTTCCGCTCACATTTAGATACGATCTAGAAAATGCCAATTTGTTTGGGTATTTAAGTTTGAAATCGAATTTCGATTGGCTAGGTGCTTTGATGAAAAACTAACTTAGCCTTGCTGAATTTTTTCTATCACACTTGTAGTAGAATGGCCTTCTAAAAAAGGTATCACTAGAACTTCACCTCCGTTTGCTAATACTTCTTTGGCACCCACGATGGTTTCAATAGAATAATCACCACCTTTGACTAAAACATCGGGTTGAAATAGTTGAATGAGTGTTAGTGGCGTGTCTTCATCGAATAATACAACCGCATCAATGTAAGTATGTGAGGCTAAATTAAAAGCGCGAGCGTATTCGTTCATGATAGGTCTTTCTTCACCCTTGAGTCGCTTCGTTGAAGCATCGGTATTAACTCCGACTATTAATTTATTTCCTAATTCTGCGGCTTGTAATAAATAGGTATTATGTCCCTGATGCATGATGTCAAAAATGCCATTTGTAAATACAACTTTTTTATTCATGAAATGCCATTGCTGTGTAATGCGTGTGAGGCTTGTTGCATCATATATTTTCTGCTGTATCAGTTCCAGTTTGCTTTGCATATTTGTTATTGTAAATGGGTAAAATGATGAGTGAAATAATACCAAATAATAAAATAATCAAGGTAGGTACCAGCCATATTATCCAACTGATAGCAACACTAATTGCTTTTTCGACGCCATATAATTGTACAATCTCATCCACTAAAAAAGTGTAGGCCCCAATACCGCCTGGCGTTGCTATCATGCCAAAACTTCCAAAAGAAAGTACAGATAAACTTGTATTAATACTTAAATGACTGGTTTCATCAATACTGTGAAAACCTAAAACAATCATACTCATGTACATACCCCAAATTAGACACGTATGAAATACAAATCCTTTTTTGTTTTTCATGCTTTTAAAACTCATGATGCCACTTAAAATATTGACAAGTGCTTTCTTAATCCTTTGAATGAAACTAAATTTTGTGAGCCAATTTCTGCTCACATAAATTCCGACAATCAATAAAATAATGCCGATTAAAACATACCAAGAGGTATATGAACTTGAAGAGGATTCGTCATTTACTTTATTGAAAAAAGAATTCATGTAATTCATGGCTAGATCGTATTGAACAAGTATTGCAACAACAAGAATTAACAATAAACATAAAAAATCGAAAGCACGTTCCGTAATGATAGTACCAACTAATTTATCGGCTGGTGTTTTTTCATATCGGGCAAGAATCGTACACTTTACAACCTCTCCAACACGTGGTAACAGCAAATTGGTCATGTAACCAATCATGACCGCAAAAAATACATTTAAACTTTTGGGTTTCATATCCAATGGCTCCATCAGTATTTTCCAACGCATCGCCCTACTCCAATGGCTGATGATTCCCATAATGAAAATTGGTATCAATAAAATATAATGCGCTTTACCTAATGCAAACTTTATTTTTTCAACTTGCTCGGTCGTTAAGTCTTTAATGGAATACCAAATTAAAAATGCGCAAACACCTAATGTAATAAGATAAATGATGGCATTGATAATTTTTTTCTTCATGCTTGCGCTGTGCCTAATTTAGCTGAGTTTATTCTTCGCATTCGGGAAAATAATAGAAGGCTTGAATTTTTTTGCAGCTTCAAATTCCATAAGCGCGTACGATACGATAATCACGATATCACCTGGTTCTACTTTTCGAGCTGCAGGACCATTCAAACAAATTACGCCACTTCCACGCTTGCCTTTAATTATGTAGGTTTCGAGCCTTTCACCGTTGTTTACATTTACAACTTGTACTTTTTCGTTTTCAATCATTCCAGCAGCATCCAAAAGATTCTGATCAATAGTAATACTACCTATATAATTCAAGTCAGCTTGCGTAACAGTTACTCTGTGTATTTTAGATTTTAATACTTGTATTTGCATGAGGTAACAAATGTAATAGTTTTCATACTAAACATGCGCTTATTTCTATATAAATAAATGATGCCAAAAAAATTTGATAATATGATTTATCGAAACCTGATTTCTCTATTTAGCTTTCAATATAAAAATGGCCTCGTCATGAGTGACGAGACCTTGATCTCGTCACTCATGACGAGATGGAAAAGAAAATAGGTAACTTGAAGTATCATCATACATAATTTAGCTCTCTCATTTCATGAATATATTTCACATCATAAAAGCATAGGCTTCTTTTCGAATCGTGAACCAAATCTTTTAATCAATCGAACAAATTATGGGCTACAGATTACAAATGCCATTTTTCGAGTAAAGGTGTACGCTCTGTAAAAGTTATTGTGACAAAAAAACGCAATCATAGAGATTTTTTTAACAAACACACATGATTCAGAACAACTTAATGCTGTTAATTGATACGGAGAATACTGAGACGAAAACATGACGAATAAGGTATTTACAAACAATATCTAGCACGAATCGAATCTATCAACCCTCCGGTGCGCCAGTCGTTGGTAATAAAATACACTTGAGTTAGCGGAACTTATGTTGTATTTTTAATCTCGGTCAACCATACAGCGTAACAACAAATCAGGAAACATGAAAATATTCATTCAAAATATGGTAAGTCTGCGGTGCAAGATGCTAGTGAAGTCAGAGTTAGAGAAATTAGGCATTGACTACAAATCGGTTGAACTGGGTGAAGTGCAATTGGTAGAACCTTTATCTGACGCTAGAAGATTATTGCTTAAGACTGTATTGCATAAATCAGGATTAGAATTAATGGATGATAAAAAAGCCATGATGATTGAAAAGATAATAAACATTATTGTTGAAATGGTACATTATAGTGATGAACTACCATCAGTCAAATTTTCAATCTTTCTTCAAGAGAAGATGAAACAAGACTATCATAAAATGGCAGAGATATTTTCAAAAACAAAAGGGATTACTATTGAACATTTTATCATTTTACATAAAATAGAAAAAATAAAAGAACTCATCACATACGACAATTTAAATCTCACCGAAATTTCCTACAAAATGCATTATTCCAGTGTAGCGCATCTATCGAGGCAATTCAAACAAATAACAGGATTAACGCCTACATTTTTCAAGTCACTTAATAAAAAAGATCGTACCAATTTAGAAGATTTATAAAGCTTCAAAATACTTTTCTTTATAATCATACAACAATCATTTCTTATTGTGTAACATGTAAGGCAATCAGAGGTCTCACCTTTGTGTTGTTGTAAAAATTCATTCGCAATATGAATAAATTAAAAATGAAAAGTAATCAAGAATTGCACACACATATTCTGAATGCTATTAAATGGGAGCCCTTATTACATGCAGCAGCAGTAATGCTGAAGATTTGACGTTGGGTAGTACTGCGCATACAATAATCAAACATTATACTGTCTTTATTTTTATAATGCCAGCGAAAACAAAGCAAAATGAAAAGTAACTTAGAATTAGAAAAAGGGAAGGCGCATATAATTGTTGAAATAATTGAATACATGCCAAAAGCGGTTGTCAGTAGAACCATCATCAAGAAAACTACCGGAAATATTACGGCTACTTCCATGTCCACCGGCGAAGAATTGGGAGAAAAAACAAGACCGTTTGATACTTATGTGCAAATTATTGACGGAGCTGCAGAATTAATAATAGAAGATAAATTCATTCTCTTAAAATTAGGCGAAGGCATAATCATACCAGCACATGCCAAACATAGTTTTACTGCCAACGAACAATTTAAAATGATTACAACCGTAATAAAGAGCGGCTATGAAGAATAGCCTTTTATAAAACCAAATTCACTCATTATAAAATCTAAATATCATGTCAAAGGAAAAAGAAGGAAAAATAAAATCTGATAAGAAGGCCCCAGCTAAAACGGCTAAAGAAAAGAAAATAGCCAAAGCTCAAAAGAAAAACGACAAAAACAGTATTGGCAAAATACTTTAGCAATAATGATAACTGTAAATAAACATGGCATTTTACTTCGCAAAACAAGCAATATTTTTGAAAATGAAGGTGTGTTGAATCCTGCGGCAATTAAGGTAGGAGACATTATTCACATGTTTTATAGAGCAGTAACAAAAGACAATTATTCTACTATTGGTTATTGTACCCTTTCTAGCCCTTTAGTCGTAAAAGATAGAAGTGAATCCCCAATTCTCGTTCCACAAGCCGAATACGAATTTCAAGGATTGGAAGATCCTCGAATCGTAGAAATTGAAGGAATTTATTACCTTTCCTATACCGCATATAATGGTGTAAATGCGTTAGGGGCATTAGCTACCTCCACCGATTTGATACATTGGCAAAAGCATGGAATTATTGTACCAAAAATAACTTACGATGAGTTTATGCACTTTATAGAAGCAGAAGGTGCTAAACATGACAAATACATACGCTTTAACGAATATCAAAAAAGTCATGAAAAACAAGATCGAAAAATATTTTTGTGGGATAAAAACCTAATTTTTTTTCCACGTAAAATTGAGGACAAATTTTGTTTTTTGCATCGCATTAAGCCCGATATACAAATTGTTGTGGCCATAAATAAACTAGAAGATTTAACCATAGCGTTTTGGCAGAACTACTTTTCCACTTTTGACGAATACATTGTATTGGCCCCCAAATATCATCATGAAGTAAGCTATATTGGTAGCGGTTGTCCGCCTATAGAAACGGATTCAGGTTGGTTGCTCATATATCATGGAGTGCACGACACGATAAAAGGCTACGTTTATTCTGCTTGTGCTGCTCTGCTCGATTTGAAGAATCCACAAAAAGAAATTGCAAGACTACCGTATCCCTTATTTTATCCTGAAAAAGAGTGGGAATTGAAAGGGGAAGTTAACAATGTTTGTTTCCCTACGGGTGCTGTGGTTGAAGATGATACACTATATATTTATTATGGCGCCGCAGATGAACGGATAGCTGTAGCATCGGTAAGTGTAAAAGAATTATTAGCAGAATTAGCTTTAAATAAAATTTAAATATAACACTTATGAACACAGAGATTGTTTTTTATCGATCATTTAACGAACGGATTTTCGGGGAATCAAAAACCGAAAAATCACCTATTTATACAAAAGGTGTAATTGCGCCTCAATGCCATCTCCCAGAAATATTATTTATTACTTCGTTCCCTCCAAGAGAATGTGGCATAGCAACCTATTCGCAAGATTTGATTCACGCGTTAAACATTCAGTTTGAAAATAGTTTTATCAATTCTATTTGTGCTCTAGAGTCTGAAACAGAACATCATAATTACAAACAACAACCAAAATATATTTTAAATACAGACAGCAGAAATTCATTTCTAAAAACTGCCTTTCATATCAATAAAGACGATGAGATAAAGATGGTTGTTATGCAACACGAGTTTGGTTTTTTTGAAAAAAAAGAAATGGAGTTTAAACAACTTTTTGATAGTATTTCTAAACCTATAGTGTTTGTTTTTCATACGGTTTTACCGAATCCAAGTAATGAACAAAAAATAAAAGTTGAAGATATGACGGCTATTGCCTCGGCAATTATTGTAATGACAAATGACGCGGCAATCATTTTAATGAATGACTACAAAGTGGCAGCCTATAAAATTTCGGTAATTCCTCATGGCACACATTTAGTACATTCATTAAGTAAAGAAAAACTTAAAAAACATTTTCAGCTTTCAAATAAAATGGTGCTAAGCACTTTTGGTTTATTAAGCTGTAGCAAAAGTATTGAAACTACATTAAATGCATTGCCAGAAGTAATAGCCAAAATCCCTAACGTTTTATTTTTGATATTGGGCAAAACTCATCCAAATGTTGTAAAGCATGATGGCGAAAGTTATAGAACAATGTTAGAAGACAAAGTGAAGGAATTAAAATTGGAGCAGCATGTTCGGTTTGTAAATGAATTCTTGGATTTGCCTATACTTTTAGAATATTTACAACTTACAGATGTTTATTTATTTACATCCAAAGATCCAAATCAAGCAGTTAGCGGCACATTTTCGTATGCAGTAAGTAGCGGTTGCCCAGTTATCTCAACACCTATTCCACATGCTAAAGAAATACTAAATGATAATAATGGAATTTTAATTGACTTTGAAAATTCAGTACAATTATCGAAGGCAGTTATTTCACTATTAATGAATGAAAAATTAAGAGCCGAAATATCCCTAAACAGTTTTCACAAAATGGCTTCAACTGCTTGGCAAAACTCGGCAGTCGCGCATGCACTACTTTTTCAAAAAATATCTTCAAATGCATTTCAATTAAACTATAAGATTCCAGTATTAAAACTTTCTCATATCAAAAAAATGACAACAAATTTTGGCATCATACAGTTTGCCAAAATAGCAAGTCCAAATATTCATACTGGTTATACATTAGATGATAATGCTAGAGCATTAATAGCCATTTGTCAGCACTACGAATTGTTTAGAGACGAGGGGGATTTGCGTTTCATAAATACCTATTTGAACTTTATAAAACACTGTTTACAACCTAATGGAAAATTTCTTAATTATGTAGATGAACAAGAAGAATTCACCTTGCAAAATAGTTTAGAAAACCTTGAAGATAGTAATGGAAGAGCTATTTGGGCTTTAGGATTTGCTTGTTCTTTAAAATACTTACTACCGATTAATTTAACCAATGAAGCAGAGAATTTATTGGAAAGAGCAATCCCTCATATAAAAAATATTCATTCTACACGAGCAATGGCCTTTATTATTAAAGGTTTGTGCTATCAAAATAAAATGAAGAATAAGTACTTGATTGAACTATTTGCGAATCGCTTAGTTCAAATGTATAAACATGTTAGAACCGCAGAATGGTTTTGGTTCGAAGATTATTTAACTTATGGAAATGGTCTTTTGCCTGATGCATTACTTAGTGCATATACCAGAACCAACAATGAGGTGTATAAAATAATTGCAAGAGAAAGTTTTGGCTTTCTACTTTCAACAACTTTTATTGATGGGAAAATAAAGGTTATCTCAAACAAAGGGTGGCATATCAAAGACAACTTAATTGAAAAACCCGTCGGTGGTGAACAGCCAATCGATGTAGCTTATACAATAATGACATTAGAATTTTTTTACGCTGTATTTGGCAAGCTTGAATATAAAGAAAGGGCAATAAATGCTTTTAATTGGTTCTTAGGTGAAAATCACTTACATCAAATAGTTTACAATCCTTGTACTGGTGGCTGTTATGACGGTGTAGAAGAGTTTAATGTAAACCTAAATCAGGGGGCCGAATCAACCCTCAGTTATTTGTTGGCCAGATTAGCATTGGAAAGAATGCAACCAAAAAAAGACTCTTTATTTAATAGTAATGGAAATTCAATGAATTTGATCTCAGAAGAGCTTTATTCAATGCAAGCAAGTCTTTCAAATTAATGAACAACAAAGTATGTGAACCATTTTTTAATAATCAGTAATAAAAATAGTAATGAATAAATATACAGAACAACGACCATGGGGCAATTTTGAACAATTTTGCCATAATGAAAAAACCACCGTTAAAATAATTCAAGTGAAACCTTATGAAGCAACTAGCCTTCAATTTCATTATCATCGAGATGAATTTTGGAGAGTTATAGAAGGGGCTGGCAAAATCATCATTGGTAAAGACACTATCAAAGTAGAAAAAGGAGATGAATTTTTTGTCCCTCACGAGACAAACCATCAAATCATAACAAGCAGTACTTCTTTAAGTATTTTAGAAATATCCTTTGGCGATTTTGACGAAAATGACATTGTGAGACTGGAAGACAAGTATGATAGAATTACGGCAACCGTCGTTTAATATCTATTGGAATTTTGTAACACCGATTGGTAGTGCTTTAAGCTAGGTTCGCCATCAACATCAATCTCATCGCACAGATAACTTTGCCGATAATCATAAATATTATTATTTGCGGCTCTAATCCTGCGGAATATTATTTATTAGGTCATAGAAAAAAATCACACTAACTTAAGGTCAACAAATTGAAAGCCTTATCAATTCATCCTCATATTATCAATCAACCTCACTCCCTCAAAATGTGTTGCAATCAATACGACCATTTTTTTATCTAATTCAAAATTGTCCAATTGCTTCAAACTATCGGCTTCTGCCAAATAAATATACTCAGTTTTGAAACTTTCTTTTTCCAATAAGTCCAAACATTCAGCTTTTAGTTCGAGAAAGCTTTTTGATTCTTGTTCGGATTTTATTTTTTGAAGACATTTATATATTAAGCTTGCAGCTTCTTTTCCTTCAACACTAAGTCGTGCATTACGCGAACTCATTGCTAAGCCATTTTGCTCTCGTAATGTTGGACAAGTGACTAGTTTGCAATCAATTTCTTCTTGATGTATCATTAGTTTAACGACCATGCATTGTTGAAAGTCTTTCTCACCTAAATACATTTTTTGAGGCCGCACCGCATTTAATAATTTATGAACAATCGCGCATACTCCGTTAAAATGTCCTGGTCTGAATTCACCATCTAAGACATTATCAAGATAACCAATATTGTATTTTTTTATATTTGTAATTCCATCAGGATACATTTCTGAAAGATTGGGCAAAAAAAGTATATCTGTGCCTGCATCAATCAATTTTTCAATGTCTGATTCAAGCGTGATGGGATATTTCTCAAAATCTTTAGGGTCGTTGAATTGAGTCGGATTTACAAAAATGCTACATACGGTTGTAGCGTTTGCTAATTTCGAACTATTAATTAATGAGATATGCCCTTCATGCAAAGCCCCCATAGTTGGCACAAAACCAATAGGCTGTGGCTGATTATCAAGGTATTGATGTAAAACATGTATAGATTTTATTATATGCATAAAAATTCAAATGTACTCTTCTTTCAGTCAATGTATAAAAAATCGATAAAAAAGACTATTTTTGCACACCGAAATAAATTATTTCCTTCATCAAATAAATTAGAGTCTGTGATCCAAAAGAAAAAAGTTCTTTTTATTTCCCACGAGTTTGCTCCTTATAACGAAGAAACCGACTTTGCGAAAATACTCAATATACTTGCCGTAAAGTCTAACGAATCGGGCTACGAAGTAAGAGCCATTATGCCACGTTTCGGTACTATCAATGAACGTCGTCATCGCTTACACGAGGTCGTTCGATTATCAGGCATCAACATTACAGTAGATAAAGAAGATCATCCTTTGGTGATTAAAGTCGCTTCATTACCCAATGCTCGTTTGCAAGTTTACTTTATGGATAATGAGGATATGTTCAAACGCAAACAAACTTTCCATGATGAGAGCGGTACTGCATTTGAAGATAATGCGGAAAGAACCATCTTTTTCTGTAAAGGCGCTTTAGAAACTGTTAAAAAATTTGGTTGGCCTCCCGACATCATTCATGTGCATGGCTGGATGAGTGCTTTGATTCCTATGTATATAAAGTCTTATTACAAAAAGGAGCCTGTATTTGCTAACTCTAAAATAATATATTCTGCTACAAAAGAAATCTTAAAAGAAAAGCTAGGTGAAACTTTTTCAAAACAAGTACTTGCTAGTACGCCTTTGAAAGAAAAAGACTTAGAAATATATAAAGATGGCGCGAACGTGGATATGAATATTGGCGGTGCCTCTAACGCGGATGCAGCCATTTTTGCAGATGAAGAAGTAGACGCGAAATTAATTTCCGCTATCAAACCAACTCGAAGTAAGAAAGTGTTAAATTTTAGTTCCGCTAGTGAAGATGTAAGCGATATTATGGAACTCTACAATAACTTAGCGGGCAAATAACTTTAATGACAAGATTACTATTTGCTTTGAGACATAAGCGAGTTTCCCTAATATTGAATACCCTTTTCTTAGCGATTATTTTCAATTCTTGCAAAGAAAATACTATACTACCTTCTGACCTTGTGCCTTCTGTAGATAATATCAACACCTTTCTTGATACATCACTGTTAGTTCAGGCTAATAATAAGTATGAAGATTCTTTATTAACGGGTGGAATACGTAATAACTTTCGTGTTGCTAGTAATGCAACATTTTTTCATGCCATTGGTAATCTCGAGTTAGACCCTATTTTTGGAGCTACACATGCAGCTTCGCATGTAGAAGTGGTTCCTCCTTCTAGTAATTTTAGTTTTCGCTCTCAATTAACAGGTACCGATAGAACTATTGACTCGATTGTTCTATCTATTCCGTACATAAGGGCATACGGTGATACAACTTACGGATCTCCACAGAATTTTGCAGTTTATCGTTCGATGCAACGTCTATCTCGCGATTCAGCACAGTACGAATTCACAGAAGATAAATTTAATGCAACTGATGTGTTAGCGACTCAACGTGTTGATTTTCGCACAATGGCTACCGATTCACCTATGGTTGGGACAGGAAAAGCTGCACCTCAACTACGTTTCAAGTTGAGTCAAAATTTTATTGATGATTTAGAAGCTCAAGTAGATTTAGGCTCGAGTGGTGCGGCAGCGAGTACTGACGCCTTTCTTAATTGGTTAAACGGATTTTATATCAAACCTATTAATAAAGACGGCTCAGCCTTAGGTTATTTCAATACTTACGGAACAAGGATGAATATTTATTACAGATATACGACCTCTGCCAGTAAACAAGATACTGTCGTTGATGTATTCGGTTATGACCCAACTAGTTGTAATCGATATAATACTATTCAACGAAATTATAGTAATTCTAAATTAACAGGTTTTCTAAACACTTCTAATCCGAATGGAGATTCAATTTTATTCATACAAAATGAACCGGGCACTGCTGTAACGATTGCTTTTCCTGACCTCAAAAATTTTGTAAATGTCATCGTTAATAAAGCTGAACTTATTTTTACACAAGCAACGCCTTTCCCATTTGATTTTAATAATATTTATACTCCAATGGATCGTATGCAAATATTATTAACCAACAAAGATAATTCTTCGGAAACATTTGTTAGAGACTATGCCATATTAGGATCTGAATTTGTTGATGGTAAAAAAAGAACCATCACGATTGGAGGTAAGAGCTATACACAATATAAGTTTAATTTAGCCAACACTTTTCAAAGAGTAATTTCACAAAAAGATACTACTTTTAGACTTAAAATTATGGGTCAAAATTCAAATACGGCTTACCCGGGCGCTTTTAGGGTTGTTTTACATGGAAATACAAGCGACATAAACGCATTGAAACCAAGATTGAATTTGATTTATACAAAAATTAAGTAAACCTTAAACTCTATTATTCGTTATGTGTGGAATTGTCGCTTACATTGGTCAAAGAGAAGCCTATCCAATTTTAGTAAAAGGATTAAAAAGATTAGAATATCGTGGCTATGATAGTGCTGGCGTGGCTCTGTTAGATGGTACTTTAAATATTCTTAAAAAAGAAGGCAAAGTTTCCGACATGGAAAGGTATGCCGAAGGAAAGAACAAAAGAGGCAATATTGGCATAGGCCATACACGATGGGCAACACATGGTGTGCCTTGCGATCGAAATGCACATCCTCACATTTCTAACTCAGGAGATTTAGCTATTATTCATAATGGTATTATCGAAAATTATGCCGCTATCAAAGAAGAATTAGCCCAACGGGGTTATACATTCGAAAGCGATACTGATACAGAAGTTCTTTTGAATTTAATAGAAGATATAAAAAAGGAAGAAGTTGTTTCAACCGAAGAAGCTGTGAGAATCGCTTTGAATGAGGTAATTGGAGCTTACGCAATTGTTGTTTTAGATAAAAATGATCCAAATAAATTAATCGCCGCTCGCAAAGGAAGCCCATTGGTAATCGGAATTGGGAAAGAAGAATTTTTTGTTGCTTCAGATGCATCACCCATTATTGAGTATACAAAAAATGTAGTTTACCTTGATGACGAAGAAATTGCGATTTTAAATCGTAATGGCAAATTAGATATAAAGACATTAGGCAATATTAATAAGTCGCCCTATATCCAAAAGCTTGAAATGGATTTGGAGAAAATCGAAAAAGGCGGTTACGAGCATTTTATGCTTAAAGAAATATATGAACAACCGCAAGTTATTTTGGATTGTATGCGCGGAAGAATGAATGCTGAGCAAGGTTGGATTAAACTAGGTGGTGTGAATGAGTATGCCGCACGTATCAATAACGCAAAACGATTTATTATAACGGCTTGTGGCACTTCTTGGCATAGCGGTTTAATTGGTGAGTATTTAATCGAAGAGTTAGCACGCATTCCGGTAGAAGTTGAGTATGCCTCAGAGTTTCGCTACCGAAATCCTATCGTGAACGAAAAAGATGTTGTGATTGCTATTTCACAATCAGGCGAAACAGCCGATACATTATCTGCCATTCAAATTGCGAAAGAACGTCAAGCCTTGATATATGGCATTTGCAATGTAATTGGTTCATCTATTGCTCGAGCCTCACATGCGGGTTCATACACGCATGCAGGCCCTGAAATTGGCGTTGCTTCCACAAAAGCTTTTACAGTACAAGTTACTTTACTCACTTTACTTGCCTTACAATTAGCTGAAAGCAAAGGCACTATTTCTCAATCTCGATTACGTCAAGTACTCATAGAAATGGAAACAATTCCTGATAAAGTACGTGAAGTATTACAATGTGATAATCTAATTAAAGCCATTGCAGCCAAATATTATGAAGCAAAAAACTTTTTGTATTTAGGACGTGGACTCGCATTTCCAATTGCCTTAGAAGGTGCGCTTAAACTAAAAGAAATTTCTTACATACATGCAGAAGGTTACCCAGCAGCTGAAATGAAACACGGACCTATTGCTTTAATTGACGAGAACATGCCTGTTGTTTTTATTGCTACTAATAGAAGCGCTCACGAAAAGATAGTATCGAATATTCAAGAAGTAAAAGCACGCAAAGGCAAGGTGATAGCTATTATTTTACAAGGCGATGAGGTGATTAAAGGACTTGCTGATGATTTCATCGAAATTCCAGAAACCGACGAATTACTTTCACCCTTGGTATCAATTGTGCCTCTACAATTATTATCATATCATATTGCGATTATGCGCGGTTGTAATGTGGATCAACCACGTAATTTAGCTAAGAGCGTTACGGTGGAGTAGTTAATTAAACTAGAACACATAGCACAAATCCCGCTATATAACCTAGCAGAGCAGCCAAACTTATATTCTTGACGTACCCAAAAAAACTGATTTGCTCCATACCCATGGCAGCAACTCCAGCGGCCGAGCCGATAATTAAGATACTTCCACCTGTACCTGCACAATACGCCAACAGATTCCAAAATGAATCTCCCATTGGAAATTCTTGTAATGAATACATACCTTGAACAGCAGCTACTAAAGGAACATTATCGAAAATAGCAGAGGCGAATCCAATCAATCCTACTATAAGATTATTGTCTCCTATAAATGTTTGGAGTGATTTAGCTAAATCTTGTAAAACTCCAGCAGATTGCAAACAACTCACTGCCAGTAATATTCCTAAGAAGAATAGAATCGAAGGCATATCTATTCTTTCAAGTGCTGAAAAGATAGAATTTTTTTCATCATCCGAATGCTTGGCTTTGACGTGTATAATTTCACTCAAAATCCATAATAAGCTGAGTGCCAACATCATACCCATAAAAGGAGGCAAATGGGTTACTATTTTAATCAGAGGTACCATGAGAAGTAAACCAAGTCCAGCAAATAATACGATAGATTGAATAGTATTGATTTTACCTTGTTGTGACAAGTTAATATTACAAGCGAAGTTACCTTTTAATTTTCGCGATAAAATAAATAAAGGAATAAGGGTAGCTACAACGGCTGGTAAAAATACTTTTTGAGCTACCCCCCACACTGTAATTTGTTTCCCAATCCAAAGCATTGTTGTAGTAACATCACCTATTGCGCTCCAAGCTCCACCTGCATTCGCAGCAATAACTATCATTCCAATGCAGATTAGTCTATCATTTTTATCACTTAAAATTTTAATAACCAACGAACACATAACAATAGAGGTGGTTAAATTATCAAGTATAGCCGATAAAAAAAATGCAAGTAATGTGATTAATAATAAAAAAATCCTTTTACTACTCGTTCGTATTTGTCTGATAATGATACTAAAGCCGTCGTACAAATCAATCAATTCAACAATTGTCATTGCACCAATCAAGAAAAATAGTATACCTGCTATCTCTCCTATGTGTTCATTAAGCTGTAATAGACCTTCTTCTTTATCATGAGATGAAAAAATGTAAATTGACCAACACACTACCCCTGTAATCAGGGCAATGGCGGCCTTATCTATTTTTATTGTTTGCTCAACAGTAATCAATAAATAGCCGATTATAAAAACTACTATAATTGCGATAAACATGAAGCGAATATAATACACTTGAATCGCACGATGTTGATTCATTAATGAAACTCGCTATTTTAAAACAATACGAATGTTCGTAGAATAAAAATCTTACTTATCTTAGTGGCTTCAATTTTTGAAAAGCATGAAAAAATTATTGACATTTTTATTTATTCTAAGTGTAGGAGTTATTTTCTTCACGGCATGTCGTAAATATGAAGAAGGTCCAAACATTAGCCTACGTACCAAGAAAGCACGTGTTACAAATAATTGGCGTGTGGAGAGTGCAGAAGTAAATGGTGTTGAACGCTCGCAAGAACCATATTGGACTAAGCAAAAACACTATTTCCGACGTAATGGAGATTATGTAGTAACAGTAATTGACCCCAATACATTAGAAGCTACTAACCTAAACGGCTCCTGGAAATTATATGATAATGACAGAAAAATAGCTTTAACACTGCGCCGTGCTAATGCGGGACAAGATAGTGTGAGTGATTATAATGTTCTAAAATTATTCAACAAGCAAATGTGGCTTAGACGCACCGACAATTCAGTTGAATTACATTTTATCGAATCTGAATAACAGATAATATTCCAGTTGAGAAAGTTTATCAACTCATTTATTGAGCTATTTTACTTTGATTTTTTTAAGTTTATACCCCTTCAAACGTTTAAATATTTAGCTTGTGGTGGTAGCACAGCGTTAGTGGATTTGTCTGTCTATTTTATTTCCTACAATTACGTTTTCTTAAAACAACCTGTTCAGTTTTTCAATCTACAATTCGCTCCACACATTGCTGCTTTTATCGTATCATTTCTGATTAGCTTTCCCATGGGATTTACCTTGAGCAAGTTCGTGGTTTTCGAAAAATCTGAATTACGCGGCAGAGTCCAATTATTCCGGTATATACTAACCGTAATCAGTTGCATTGGATTAAACTATTTATTTCTTAAATTATTTGTTGAAGGATTTGGTTGGTATGCCACACCATCAAAAGCCATCACGACTCTATTAGTAGCGATATACAGTTACTTTACACAACAATACTTTTCTTTTAAAGTAAAAATTTCAAAATAAGATAGTCACCAAAACTGTTTTATTTTCGCTTGATGCAACTAACCATATTAGGCAATAATTCAGCATTACCAGCTTACGGACGACATCCAACCGCTCAATTATTACATATTCATGAGCAGAGTTTTCTGATTGATTGCGGTGAAGGTACACAAATGAGGTTGCAGCAATATGGGCTTAACGCCATGCGTATCAATTATATTTTCATAAGCCACTTGCATGGCGATCATTATTTCGGATTGGTTGGTTTAATCAGCAGTTTTTCATTATTGGGCAGGACTAAAGATTTACATCTTTTCGCTCCCGGAGAAATGAAAAATATTATTGAAATGCAAATTCCTTGGAAGTTAAGCTTTGCAATTCATTATCACTTGATGAGCGAATCGGAAGATAGGATATTATTAAATGAAGATAAGTTTGAAGTAAGTTGCTTCCCAGTCAATCATTCAATACCAACACATGGATTCACATTTATAGAGAAAAAAAGAAAACGAATACTCTTACCTGAAAAAGTAAAAGAATATGAAATCCCGAAATATTTTTATCGGCAACTAACAGATGGATTAGATTATGAAGATAAATATGGTAATATAACTCGAAATGAATGGGTAACACAAGAAGGATTGCTCCCAAAAAAGTATGTGTTTGCTGCCGATACAAGATATGATGAAAGCCTCGTGAAATATGCTGCTGAATGCGATTTGCTTTACCATGAAACTACTTACTTGCAAGAACAACAACAGAAAGCAATCGATAGACTTCATTCAACCAGCGTGGAGGCTGCTCACATTGCGCGACTTGCTCAAGTGAAGCAACTTTTAATCGGTCATTTTTCATCAAAGTATAAAAAGATTGATCCGTTTTTGAAAGAAGCAAAAACTGTTTTTGAAAATGTTCAACTTGCAATTGAAGGAGAAACATATACCATTTAAGGTGCAATAAAAATTGGACAATTTACAATCACCCATTTGTACAATTCATCTACCTCAAAGTCAGAAATAGCGATACAACCGATTGTCCAATCAGCATTAAGAAAATCTTTTTCTTGATACTTTTTATGGTTATTAGGGAAGCCATGTATTTTAATAGCTCCGCCAGCTGATTTGCTTTGAGTGGCAGCAAAAATAGAATCCACTTCATTGGGATAGCTAATATTCAAATTCGTATGATAGCTGCTATTCGTATCACGATCATCAATATAGTATAATCCTTCAGGTGTTTTCATATCGCCTTCGAATTGCTTTTTCCCAACAGATTCTTCCCCTAAAGAAATCATGTATTTTTTAAGTTGTTTCTGCTGATGGTAAACAAACATTTCACGTGTCGATTTTATGACATGGATACTATCAATACTATCTTTAATTTCTGTATAAGTATCAAAATAGCCCGCTCGACGATTGATTATTTCTTGAGAAAAAACTTGCTTGATAGAAGCAATCAAAATTATAAAAAATAAGATTTTCCTCATGGGGTATCTACAAATCAAAAATAGCTTATAAGTTGATGTGTTTTGTTAATATTTAACAAGCAAAACAAGCTAATATGAGTTATACCTAATAAGAAATCTAAATAGTAGAATCATTTTTACTTACCGCAGCAGTCTTCTAACTCGACAATTAATTCCACTTAGCATTTTTAAAAATCCCTTAGGACTATTTTATAAATGCAGACGATATGATAGGATTCCGTAACCAAACAAAGTAATATGCGATGAGGATGTTAACTGCTTGAAGCCTATATCTTTAAAATTTAGGAAATTTGGCGCAGAACTCTTAATTTCGCAATCTTTTTTAACAACTAAAGACCATCAATGTCTATAACTTGATATTTTTTTATGAAACTAGTTACAATTGAAGGACAACTTAGAAGCGACTTCGGCAAAAAAGCTGCCCGCGCGGATCGTTCTGAGGGTAAAGTGCCTTGTGTAATCTATGGTGGGTCTGAAAATATTCATTTCACTACAACACACAAGGAATTAAAATCTATCGTTTACACATCTGACTTCCACACGGCAGTTATCAAAGTAAATGGTAAAGAGCATAAATGCATTTTAAAAGATTTGCAAATGCACAAATTAACTGACGAAGTTACGCATATTGATTTCTTGGAATTAGTACCAGGAAAAAGATTGAATGCGAATGTTCCATTGAAATTTGTGGGTCAATCTGTAGGTGTAAAAGCAGGTGGTCGTTTTGTGGTAAAAATGAGTACAGTGAAAGTACGTACTACACCTGAACATTTAAAAGCATTCTTAGAAGTTGATATTTCTAAGTTAGAAATCGGTAAAAATTTACGTGTTGAAGATATACAATCTGAGCACACTGAAATCATGCACAACAAGCGTATTCCAGTTGCAGCAGTAGTTACAACACGTGCATTGAAGCAAGCTGAAAATGCAGAAGCTTCAAGTGGTAAAAAGAAATAAATCACACATCATTATAAAAAAAGACCGTCGAAAGATGGTCTTTTTTTATGTTCGATATTAGAATCGCAAGCATTGATTAGAGTAAATGATGTTGGCTATTATGAACCTAATTTTTGAAGTTAAAAATACAAACTGCAAAATTAAGAAATACCTTATCAGGCTTAATTTACAGCAACTCACCTCGTTTCTGATGCAAAATCTCGCATGAACAAGAATCTTATCCAGATACTACAGTCCGCTTGAAAAAAAAAAAGAAGATTACAATATGTCAATTTCTACTTTGAAATAAGTAGTTTAATTACTCACTAAATTTGCCTGCTGTATGAATTGGCTTTTGGGTTCAACATTTTTATCAAGTAATTCCAAAACGGTTTCGACCACGGCTTGTTTATCGTAACCACATTCGCGATGTAATTCACTTGGCTTACCATGCTCTACAATTCTATCAGGGATACCTAACATTTTTACATTTGGCTTATAATTATTCACTGCAAAAAATTCTAAACATGCGCTGCCGAATCCACCCATGATACAACCATCTTCAATGGTGATAACAAACTTATAATTTTTACCTACCTCATGTAAAATATTTTCATCGATTGGCTTTACAAAACGCATGTTATAATGTGTTGGTCTTATTCCATGTGATTCGAGCTCATTGCACGCTTCTTTTACAAAGTTACCAGGATGTCCAATTGATAAAATAGCAACATCTTCGCCTGATTGCACTAA